>JAURGE010000029.1 GCA_030833925.1 Alphaproteobacteria bacterium | reverse complement strand
ATCAATTGGGTTCGCTGTCATTGCTGGTCGGAACCAGCCCTGTCGCGACGATGGGTCAACCGGCTTAAAGACATAATTAAATCGCCTTGCAACCTCGGTTAGGCATTCTTCATAACCAAAAGCCGGTATTTCCTTTTTCATCATGGAGTTAATAGCTCTAACATCATCTATTCCATGAACATGATCAGCGTGAGAATGTGTGAAAATCACGCCATCAATTGGGCCAGATCCTGACTCAATAAATTGAGCACGGAAGTCAGGTCCAGTATCAACAACAATCCTCTCACATTTATCTTCAATTAGAATGCTTGCGCGTGTTCGTTTATTCTTTGGTTGATTTGGGTCACAACGCCCCCAATCGCCAGAAACATAGGGCACGCCTGAAGACGCGCCTGCACCCATAATTCTTACCTTCATGCCTCTGCCAGTTCGCTAGCTTTTGGGAATAAGCGTTTGAAATTATTTGTAGTTTGTAAGGCAATTTCTTCTTCTGAAACTCCCTTTAATCCTGCAAGGATCTTTGCGGTATGGACAACGTAAGCGGGTTGATTTGACTTTCCCCGCATAGGAACCGGCGCAAGAAATGGAGTGTCCGTCTCTATTAAAAGACGTTCTAGGGGCATATCAGCGGCAATATCCCGAATTTCCTTGGCGTTGTTAAACGTTAGGATACCTGAAAGCGAGATATACATTCCAAGATCAATCGCTAATTCTGCTAACGCGCGTCCAGAAGAAAAACAGTGAAGAACACCATTTTGCTGCCCATTTATGGCTTCTTCTTTGAGAATCTTCGCAGTTTCTTCATCCGCATCTCGCGTATGAACAATAAATGGAACCTGACTTTTATGTGATGCTCGTATGTGTCGGCGAAAACTTTCTTCTTGCTGATCTCGTGGGCTTTTGTTGTAAAAATAATCAAGGCCTGTTTCGCCAAGCCCTACCACATCGGACCTAAAACCAATTTCTGTCAAATCATCTTCTAGCGGCACCCCTTCCTGTTCCACACGATGTGGATGGAGGCCAACGGCCATAGCCACGTGAGGTTTGTTTTGAGCCGCAATTGCAGCCACCCGATCTATCGCTGAAAGGCTTGTACAAATTGTTAACATACCCCGCACGCCGGCACTTACCGCACGTCTAACGGCCTCTGCGCGTTGATCTTCCTCCAAATGGTCAAGATGACAGTGACTATCGATGTAATGGATGCTCACGCAGAGGCTTCCTCATCTGAAAAACGGGGGAATATACCTTGCGGCCTGGGCAAAACGGTCCCTGGCATAAGTTTATTCGTTGCAATCGAAGAGAAAGAGCGTCCGTCTGGCGGTACAGCAAGCTGATCTAACATTTGCCTTGAGGACTCAGGCATAAATGGCTGGGTCATAATAGCAAGGCAGCGTATGGTTTCTGCCAGTACATACAGCACCGTACCCATTCGCGGCGGGTCTGACTTCCGCAATACCCAGGGTGCTTGATGATCTACGTATGCATTTGATGCTCGAATAACGACCCATATACGTTCTAATGCCTCATGAAATGTCTGTGCATCCATAAGGGGGCGCACAATTTCCGGTAGAGACGTGGCAGCTTCTAGAAGTCTCTTATCTTCATCAGTAAAATCACCTTGTGCAGGCATTTGCCCATCCAAGTTCTTAGTGATCATCGAGAGTACGCGCTGAGCTAGATTGCCGTAATCGTTAGCAAGTTCGTTATTCATGCGACTAATCATGGAGCTTTTTGAAAAGTCTCCATCATTTCCAAAAGGCACCTCTCGAAGAAGGAAGTAACGAGTCTGATCTAACCCATATTGATCAACGAGATCATAAGGACTGATAACATTACCAAGAGATTTGGATATCTTTTGCCCTTCATTGGTCCACCAGCCATGGGCAAAAACTCGCTTTGGAGGCTCCAAACCGGCTGCCATGAGAAAAGCTGGCCAGTATACTGCATGGAACCTTAAGATATCTTTTCCAACCATATGCAGGTCAGCTGGCCAATAGCGGTTAAACATTTCCGATTCAGTATCGGGAAACCCAGCTGCAGTGATGTAATTTGTCAGTGCATCAAGCCAGACATACATCACATGCGCGTCATCGCCAGGGACCGGCACACCCCACTTGAAGCTAACACGAGATACGGAGAGGTCCTGCAAGCCGCTTTTCACAAAGCTGATGACTTCGTTCCTTCGCGAATTTGGTGCAATGAAATCCGGGTTTTCTTCATAGAACTTTAGAAGTCGATCTTGCCAAGCGGATAGCCTAAAAAAATAACTTGGCTCTTCCACCCATTCTACAGGTGCCCCGCTAGGAGCAAGCCGTTGGCCTGCGGCATCCTTAGTTAACTCCCCTTCCCCATAGAAAGCTTCATCACGAACTGCATACCAGCCAGCATAAGAGCCAAGATAGATTTCTTTCCTTTCAATTAATCTTGCCCAGATTGCCTGAACTGAAGCGATATGACGGTCTTCAGTCGTTCGAATAAAGTCATCGTTTGAAAAATTCATAGCGCCAAGAAGGTCGCGAAAACGCTGAGATACCTTATCTGTGAATGCCTTGGGGTCTATGCCAGCAACATCTGCAGCCTTTTCAACCTTTTGGCCGTGTTCATCAGTGCCTGTAAGAAAATGGACGTCAAACCCATCCAGTCGCTTGAAACGTGCGAGCACGTCACAGGCCAGAGTGGTATAAGCATGGCCGATATGAGGATCGTCATTAACGTAGTAAATTGGCGTAGTGATGTAATAGCGCGGCTTTTCGGACATGCCGCTGCCTCCTTTTTATTAATTGGCTGACGCCAAAGATTTGTCTCAAGTTGCGCGCTTATCAGCGCGAGCAAGAAGAGCTTGAATGCGAGCCAAGATATCTACGAGCGTTTGCGCTGGGTCAAGGTTTACAGCCTTTGTTCTCTCAAATCGTTGAGTCGCATGCTCGTAAAGTTCAATCCATGGTTTCGGACCAAGTGCTGATGCGGCTTTTGCCATCATGGCCATTTGGCTTGGTAATCCGCTTGCAGCTGAATTTCCTGAAACTGGCTGCGCTGCGAATACCAACCAAGAGATTAGACTTTCGGCCACGACATCATACTGGAAGTTGTTCCTAGCAAGAGAGGCAGCCAAACCTTCTGCTGCTAATACTCCCTCCCCGTGTTTACTCATAAGAGCATTTGCCAGGCTTGAAACTGCCTCTGCACCACCGCCATCCAAAAGAGCCAGTGCACGTCCGGCAGATCCAGATGCGAGCTCAATGGCCGAAAAAATTTCCTCCTTCGATGCATCAGGTCGGCGCATGGTAATAATTCGCGCGATAGCTTCAGAGCTAAGACGACTAAATGAAGCTCGAGTACATCGAGACCTGATAGTTGGAAGCAAGCGCCCTGGATTGTGAGAAATTAGGAATAGGACAGTGTGAGCTGGTGGCTCTTCAATAAGCTTAAGGAGTTTATTGGCAGCAGAGATATTTAAATCATCAGCGGCGTCTATAATTGCCACTCTCCAAGTTCCCTCACCCGCTGTCAGTCTTAGAGCTGAGGCGAGTTTATCTGCGGTTTCGACAAGGATCTGTCCACCTGCTCTCATTGGTTCGAGTGTGGTTAAGTCAGCATGCGAACCAGCGGCTACTCTCCGACACCCCGGATCATCGGCGGATCTGTCCATTGTTTCTGGTGGCGCCGCTGAACCAAAAAGCCCACCTTCTTCTGACTTTTCACTAGCTAATAAAAATTTGGCTGCTCTATAGGCAAAAGTTGCTTTTCCTATGCCCTTTGGACCGCATAATAACCAGGCGTGATGCAAGCGTCCGAGATTGTAAGCTTCCAAAAACTGTCGCTCAGGAACGGATTGCTCAATAAACACTGATTGGGTTCGAGGATGATCGTAGTCAATTTCTTCCAGAGCTTCGGGTTTTTCGTTGGTTCGAGCCATGGTTTAATTAAAATGCTTTTTTAGTTCATCAAAAATTACCGAAGCGACATCCCCTGCCTCTTGCGAAGCGTCAACCACTTTGCAGCGTCTGGGATCTCTAAAGGCAATGTCCAAAAATCCGTTTCGAACCGCTAAGTGGAAGCTTTCGGGTCGCCTCTCATAAATATCCGTTGCTGGTCCTCTGGAGTTGGCTCGCGTTAATCCTAATGAAACAGGTAGATCTAAAATTATAGTTAAATCAGGCTTAAAATCCTTAAGCGCCCATGCGTGCAGAGCTTCGATGCGCGCTTTATCGATTCCACCGGCATAACCTTGGTATGCCATGGTTGAGTCAGTGAAACGATCGCAGATTACCCATGCTCCCTTTGCTAAGGCTGGCTGTATAATATCGGCAACGTGCTGACAGCGGGCAGCAAAATGAACTAAGCATTCAGTTTCTGCTGTCCAGTTTCCCATTTCTTCAGGAATTCCAAGCAGTGCTTCTCGAAGACGTTCTGCCGCCGGTGAACCGCCTGGTTCTCGTGTTAAAACTACCGTAAATCCTTCTTTTTCTAATAAATTACCTAAAAGACGTGCTTGGGTTGTTTTTCCTGCACCCTCGCCTCCCTCAAGCGTTATGAAACGTCCGCGCTGCAATGCTTCAACGCCCTGTACCACTAACAAGAGCTCCAAGTGTCTCTATCACACGACCTGTAGGCCCTAAACGCTCCACTGTCTCAGCAGCAAAGAGTTGGCGCTCTATTGTATTGATACCAGGTGCCGTCAGAACAAGAGTGCCCAACTTTTCACCCTTATAAACGGGTGCTCGTACCGGCCCTTCATAGCGCACTGTTACCTTTAGATTGGCCTTGCCAGTTCGGGGTAAAGTAACTTTTAAATTGTCTTTAAGAACGAGCGGAACAGTTCTCTTCTGACCAAGCCAGAGTTCCGCAGTCTCAACCGTTTCTCCAGCACGGAGGATCTCATGGGTCTGAAAGAAGCCAAAACCCCAGTTTATTAATCGTTCTGCTTCTGACGCGCGCGCATTACCTGATTCTAGGCCATTGATAACCATTATTAAGCGACGTCCATCACGCTCGGCCGAAGCAGTGAGACCGTAACCTGAGGCTTGAGTATATCCAGTTTTCATCCCGTCTGCGCCTTCGATAACGCCTAGAGCAGGATTACGGTTCTTTTGAGTGATCTGGTTAAACGTAAACTGTCTTTCTGAATAAAAGTGATAATAGTCTGGAAAATCTTGTAGAAGACGTTGGGCCAACTTAGCCAAGTCAGACGCGGTCATGTAATGATCTGGATCAGGCCATCCGGTTGCATTCGTAAAATTACTATTTTCTAGACCAATCTCTTTTGCCTTGGCATTCATCATCTCTGCAAAAGCGGCTTCACTACCAGCAAGACCTTCTGCAATTGCTATGCAGGCATCATTTCCAGATTGAATCACAATGCCACGAATTAGATCTTCAACTTTAACTCGTTCACCATCACGCAAAAACATCTTAGAGCCGCCCTTACGAGCAGCGTTTGAGCTAATAGGTAGAGTATCATCTATAGAAATGCTGCCATTCTTAAGCCGTTCAAACAGCAAATATGCTGTCATTAACTTACTCATAGATGCTGGCGGCATCTTGGTATGCGCATCTTTTTCCAAAAGGACAGCACCAGTCGTGAGGTCGACCAGGACGGCTTGTCGGGCCAGTGTATCAAATGACGCGGCAGACGCGTTGCCTGCCTGTAGGCTTAGGATCCCTAAAAGTCCTAGAAATATAAAAAGTCTTTGCAAAAGATTACTCCCGTTATCGCACTGTAACGACATGCGCATCTTTAACGCCTGCTGTTAGAATTTTCGATAGAACTTGCTTTGCTTGGCCAATGTTTTCGTAAGGTCCGATCCTAACCAGATGGATTGGCTTGCCATTAAGGCTAATTGTCTGCACCTGGTACGGTCCGTATTTCTCAAGATTTACGCCGTGCTTGTTAGCATTTTCGAGGCTACGGAAGGCTCCAGCTTGTACAAAACTTCCTGCGCTACCTGCTTTTACCGCCTCAGTAGGCTTGTTCCCTTGTTTTTGTTTGCTTGCCGAAGCGTTTATTGCGGAAGTTTCCGCCCTGACCGCCTCTAACTCGCTGATCGTCGCTCCTCTGCTGGCTAGTTCAGCCACCTTTTTACTTGGCTCGCCGAGTACTTCTATTTTAACTCTCGTGGTTCCGCGCCGCATGAAACCAAGCTTTTCTGCTGCAACTTCAGATACGTCGAGAATTCTGTCAGCGTGGTAAGGCCCACGGTCATTAACCCTTAGTACCGCCTGTCGACCATTCTTCAAATTTGTCACTCGAATTATTGATGGCATCTGCAAAGTTCTATGCGCAGCTGTCATTGCTCTTTGGTCGAATGGCTCACCATTGGCGGTTTGGCGGCTATGAAAACCTGGGCCGTACCATGATGCGCGACCAGTTTCCTCATGATTAAAACTTTCTTCAGGTACGTATCGAATACCTGCAATTTCATAAGGATTACCGATTTTGTAATTGGATTTTGCGTCATCAGAGATGATTGTTTTTGGACTTAAAGGAACCCCTGTCCCGTTAGCCTTTTCATTTTTGGAACTGCTACAACCAACCAAGAATGACAGCAAAGCTAATCCGATTATGGTATGCTTAATAACTGCTGTCATAGCTTGTCGGCCAATTCACCAACAGTAACAGCATAGAGATGCGCACAGTTATATCGAAGGATGGAGCGGTAGTTATCGTACACAAGGTAAGCAGAACCATCGACGCCATCCGGAAAAATCATAGCTGCTTTTAAATCACGGGTAGGCAGCGGGGATCCATCTATTTTAGTCACACCTGCTTTTGCCCATTCGCTTAATTTTTTGACGTGACTCATTTTTTTCATGGCGCGACAGCCACGATTCTTCGGATCAACATCATCGGAGGCAGCTTTTGCAATCTGCACAGGCACTTGCACCTTTCGACCCCAGGTTTGGTCAAAATGCCATCCGTGTTTAGCGAGGTAATTGGCTATAGAAGCGAATACATCGCCTTCATCATTCCATATGTCACGACGGCCATCTCCATTAAAATCCTGAGCGTAAGTTAGGTAGCTAGAGGGCATGAACTGTGGTTGGCCCATTGCACCGGCCCAAGACCCTTTGAGGTTTGGAAGATCAATGTAGTTTTGCTGCAACATTTTTAATGTGGCGAAAACTTGTTGCCGAAAGTAGCTTGATCTCCGCCTGTCAAATGCCAAGGTGGCGACGGCCGGTATAACTGGAACCGTTGGTTTGACTGCGCCAAAACGTGTTTCAATTCCCCAAATTGCTAGAATAAAGCGGGGTTGAACTTGATACTTCTCTGATACCTTCTTTAAAAGTTCGCTATGGAGTTCCCGCTTTGCTATGCCGGTAGAGATATTAGCCTGAGTGATGACTCTATTGCGATATTTTTCAAGGTTAATCGTAAACTCTGACTGTGTCCGATCACGTTCTATTATTCGAGCAATAGGCTTTAAATCTTTTAAAGCTGTTCCAATGATCTCCTGTGAGATACCAATTGACAGCGCCTCTTCACGAAGCTCATCAAGCCAGATATCAAATTCAGCCTGCTTGCTTACTGTAATATTAGACGCGTCTTCAGATCCGCTTTGTGAAAATGCTGGCGAGACATAAAGCGAGATAACTAAAAAAACTAACGGAAATATGCGGGTCATAATTTTACCGTCCCCAACATGTGTAGAGCGGATAGGACTACCATCTCAAACGATGACAGGAATCGAAGATACCGACATTGTATATCTTACATGCTCCGATCCTAAAACTTCGCTGCGATGGTAAATAATACAATGGTGGGGTCCTGCTGTGGGCATGAAATATTTTAACACTCTTCCTTGCTCTGAAATTTATGCCTTTGAAAAAAGTTTTTTTGATGGCTTATGATGTATCGAGTCCGGCAGGCCTATTCGACCGCCTTTTTTAAGCAAAATTACGGTCGCAATTGATTAATTTTATAAAATGAAAATGGAGCCGAGTTTTCATTCTTGGTTCTATGTTTAGGAGAACAAAATGCGTCTCGAAAATAAAACTGCAATGATTGTAGGTGCCGGTCAGTCCCCGGGAGAAACAGTAGGGAATGGGCGGGCTGTTTGCTTATTATTTGCCCGTGAAGGGGCAGAAATTGCATGTGTTGACCGAACATTGGAAGCGGCTGAAGAAACCGCTGAAATTGTCCGTGCTGAGGGTGGAAAGGCGTCCGCCTTCGCAGCGGATATTACTAAAGAGGCTGAAATTGAAAGTGCCGTTCGAGCTGCAGAAGCAAAAATGGGCCGCATTGATATACTTCATAATAATGTTGGCGTTTCTATTGCCGGTGGGGATAGCGTCATTGAAACATTTACTGAGGCTGCCTTTGACAATGTCTTCGCTATAAATTTAAGAGGTATGGTGATGACTGTGAAGCATGTGCTCCCAGGCATGCGGCAGCGGAAAACAGGCTCAATCATTAATATTTCATCAATGGCCGTCTTAGACATGTATCCCTATGTAGCTTACAAAGCGTCAAAAGCGGGAGTGGTGGCTTTCACGGAGCAGTTAGCCTATCAAAATGCGCCTCATGGAATTCGGGCCAACGTAATACTTCCTGGTTTAATGGACACACCGATGGCCGTTGATACGCGCGCTCGAGAATGGCAAAAAACGAGAGAAGAAGTTGTTGCAGAACGCAATGCGCGAGTGCCTCTTGGCGGAAAAATGGGTACTGGGTGGGATGTGGCGTATGCCGCACTTTTTCTCGCTTCAGACGAAGCTAAATTCGTCACTGGTGTTACTTTGCCAGTAGATGGCGGAGCGAGCGTGAAAAGAGGTTGATTAAACGTTGTATTGTTAATTCCACGTTAAGGCAGCACTCGATCAAAGCGTGTTCGAACATGGGCGCCAAAGTGTCGCCCTGCACTTCGACAAAACAGTCATTTAGTAACTTCCATCTTGAGAAAACATCTCTATGTTTTCCGCTTCCGGAGAGGTGCCAGAGTGGTTGAATGGACCGGTCTTGAAAACCGGCGTGCGTGCAAGCGTACCGTGGGTTCGAATCCCACCCTCTCCGCCAGGACTGTTTAAGGTGTTGAACAGCCAAAGTTGTATCGACCAGCCTTAGCGGTAATTTAAATTTTAAGATATAATTTGTAACTAAGCTGCTGAAGCTTGGCGGTAGCGACTTTCCATTTCAAAACGTGCTTTCACCACATCAGATGTGGCATCAAATTCAACATCCTTCCAGCTAACACAGCTGCCTTCTGCAATATCGGTTTTAAGCTTGACCCCATGGGCCAATCCGATTGGAAGGCCGCCCATTTTAAGCGAGGTCTTGGCAGGGAATAGCTTTCCCCAAACCGTATAACCGCCCTCTCCGTCCAAAATCTCACCGGCTTTTAATGGTCTTTTTGCGGTAGCAACTACGTCACCGCTAAAATCAAGGGTTGAGCCGGTTGGTTTATTTAGAAGAGCTGCCGAAAGGATTGAGATATTCAATTCCAGACCAATTAAGTGGAAAGGCTTAAACATTGCTGAATAACGACCGGAAGCATCAGTATTCATGCCATACTGACGAAAGCATGCGGCAGCATAATCATTTGGTGCTTCTATAACTACGTAGACGCCCCAGCGCAGATCCTTGAACACTGGACGGCCGTCACGTTCTAGTGACGAGACAACTTCCACCATGCCCTTGCTTTCCAGTTGCCCACCGAGAGATGAAGGGCGCAGAACATGTGCTAAATCATCCATGCCTGCAGGTGGAAATATTAAGCCGTTTGACGGTGGTTTTAGGCCGGTAGCATTAGCTATTGCTGCCATTTCAAGTGCAGACTTAGTGCCATCAAGAAAACTGTTAAACATCTGGCTGTTCATTCCAGCATCTGCAGCTTGTTCACGGGTAAGGCCGTAATGATCCCAAACTGTATCAGGGGTGGAACTGTGGAATGACGGTAAGAACTTCGTTCCCTTACCCGCTGCGATGACTTCGAAACCCGTGGAACGGGCCCATTCTACTAATTCACAAGTCAAAGCTGGCTGATCGCCATAGGCCATGGAATATACGACGCCTGCTCTACGCGCTTCTTCGGCTAATAGCCCGCCAACCAACACATCAGCTTCAACATTGACCATAACAATATGTAGGCCGTTCCGAATTGCTTCACGTGCATGACGGAACCCCACAACTGGGTTTCCGGTCGCCTCAACAACCACATCGACGCCGCCAGACTGCATCATCTTGAACGCATCATCGGTAAACTGGGTTTGCTCGATTAATGATGTATCCCAGCCAACAGAACGACATGCTTCCATGGCCTTTTTCGGATCAAGGTCGGCAATCTGCGCCACGACCAAGCCATTCGTAGTCGGGACTTGAGACAGAAACATACTGCCAAATTTGCCCGCTCCAATGAGGCCAACGCGAACAGGTTTTGAGGCAGCTGCTCTCGCTACCAACTCTTGATAAAGATACATAAAGTTTACTCTGCTGCTATGCCTTGGGTTTTTGTGAGTTCCTGTAAGCAATCGTCTGCCAGCGCGTTTATCGGTGTGAAATCCCGATGAGCGATCCATTCCTCGCGCTTAAATTGCGTGATGTGATTATCGACCTGGCACAGTGACAAGTACACAATTGTGCGACCAAACGGAGATATGTTCGGCGGACTTGCATGAACGAGAAGAGATGAAAACAATAAGACACTGCCTGCAGGTCCAGTCGGTGCAACACATCCACCTTGTTCGGCAAGTTTTGAAACTGTCTCACGATCTAATGTCCATAGCGGATAGCTTGTTGTTTCCAAGTCATGACCAGCTTCAACCACACCAACTTTATGACTTCCTGGAATGAACAATAAAGGACCATTTGCAGCGGTGACATCATCGAGAAATACAGCAATATTCATTGCGCGAGGTTCTGGCATTCCATCATCACGCGCCCATGTGCCGTAGTCTTGGTGCCACTGCCAAACTTCCCCGTCAAAAGCTGCTTTTGCATTCACTTTGTATTGATGCATATACAGCTTCCCATCGAGGATCTGCTCCACCGGATCAATTAAACGTGGATGGGACCCAAGCCGGCGAAAAGGTTCATTGTATTGATGTGCCGCAAAAGCTGTTCGAGCCGCACCTGATTTTTCACGCCATACCTCTTTCCGGTCCATAGCAAAGATCTCTTCTGAGGCTTGCTTCAAAAGAGCTGCCTCTTCCGAGGTAAATTTTCCTGGAAAGAACAGGTAACCTTGTTCGTCAAACTGCTTTAATTCGTCTTTGGTCAGTTTCATCGGGGCCTCCTATGTGAGTTATTATGCCTGTTTCAGGCTAAGTGACTGCTCGTTGAGAAGACGATGATGCGTCGCCTCACCGCTTTTTTCAGCATGATCTGCAGCGAGATCACCTGCTCTATCAATATTTCCGGTAGCGATGGCATCTGCTATCGCTTCATGCTCAGTCCAAATTTGAGTCCATCGGTCTTGGTCTTCCAAAACTACTCGCATCGAACGCGCTATATGCGGCCAAAAATTGTCCGCTGTAATAGTTATCTCTTTATTTCCAGAGATTTCATACAGGGCAGAATGGAAAGAAATATCTGCTTTAACCAAAGCGTTTACGTTCCTTTTTTCGATGGCTTTCGTCCCAAGATCTACGATATCCAATAAGCGAGAATTTTCCTGGAGTGGACGACCTGCCGCCAACCGTGCAGCTAGACGATCCAAAGCGCCTCGCACCTGGTAAAGCTCTAACAATTTCTCAGCGTCTATTGGCGCAACCATTTGGCCTTTACGCCCACGATCGACCACTAGTCCTTCTTGTTTGAGAACAACCAAGGCATGACTAATTGGTTGGCGACTGACACCAAGCTTGGCTGCGAGGTCTTCCTGTGCCAATGGTGCGCAAGGCGGCAAATCGCCTGCGATTATAGCTTTTCTAAGAGCATCACGGGTCTGCGCAACCAAATCAGGTTTCGGGTCTAGCTTTAGGACAGACACTAATTTCAACCACATTGAATTCAGAATTCAGAATTCAATAATAAATCTTCTCTACTAATCCTGTAAATAGCGGTTGGTTAGGTTATCTTGTCCGCAGCCAACCGCCATCACCAGTCTAGCTAAAATTTAATGATGAGCCTTCCACGCGTTCCGCCTGCTTCAAGCCGGGCATGTGCTTCATGAGCCCTATCTGGCAAAACCTCACCAGCAACTCTTAACGAAAGCACACCATCATTCGTTAGTTGCCGAATCTCATCTAATTTCTCCCACTCACAGTCATAATTCCGCACAAAGGTTTGAGAGAAACTTATGCCGCGCTCACCATTACCTTGATATCCACGAATGGCAGTAAATTTACCTCCATCGCGCACAGCCGGTATTGCCAATTCATTTAACAATGCGCCGTCGGCCACTCCATCAACTCCATTTGGGAAGGCTTCCCGGACCCTATCAGCAAAGCCCTCACCTCTTCTTATCACCACATCTGCACCGAGAGTTTTAACCAAAGCTTCATCCGCTTCTGATGCATCTGCCGCAACGATAAGCCCCGCATGCTTGGCTAACTGCACAACATACCCACCGTAAGCCCCTGGTGCTCCAGTCACGCAAATTATTTGTCCTGGCTTTAGTTTCATCAAATCTAGTGATAGCCGGGCAGTCAGAGCATTCATCGGAAGACTTGCAGCCTCAGAATGACTTACCCCTTTTGGTTGCATTACGACTGCGCGTTGATCCAGAACAATTTCTTCCCGATATGCTCCATGCTGTGCCTTTGGGACAACCATAGCCATTACGGCGTCACCAACCTTAACCGGCATCGTGACGCCCTCGCCCACTTCTGCAATTACGCCAGCGGCATCCATGCCCGGGACATAAGGTGGAGGGTCTAGCTTTTGTTGCTCTGCGCGTGAGCCGTTACGGGCCATTACATCAGTGGGATTAACAGCAGCCGCATGGATGCGCACTCTAATTTGTCCTGCACCCAATTTTTCAGTAGGGACTTCCACAACTTGCAATACTTCTGGGCCACCATGGGTCATTAATCCAACAGCGCGGGTCATTTTGAATCTCCATCATTTTGAAACCAATAGTTGGGGTCAGATGGGAAGACTGATCTGGTTTCAATTCTTTCGGTTGGTCCATCTAAAGTGTGCGCAGCAGCTTTCCACACTTGATAATGCGGCGCAGCGCGGTGCTCTTCTCTAGCAGCCTCGTCCCTGTAAACCTCGTAGAAGTAATAGACGTTTTCATTAGAAACATCTTGGAGGACATTAAAGCGAGCACAACCAGGTTCATCTCGCTCTGAACCAATAGCATCAACCTCAATCGCAGCTAAAAATTCTTGTCTCTTTTCAGGTTTAATCCTGACCTTTACCCAGACCGCCAGCATATCTGACTCCATCGTTGCAATTATCGCTTAGGTTATACGCTTGCAGCTTTCGGTCTAGTTAGGCCAGATTATAGTGTTTGATTAAGTTGTTAGTTTCGAGGAGCGATTATGGATTTTGGTATTTTCTTCTTGCTTCAATCCCCAACGGTTCGACCGCCACACGAGATTTTTGGACGAGCTGTTGAGATTGCAAAAGAAGCAGACCGTCTGGATTTTGATAGCATATGGTGCGCTGAGCATCATTTTTCATCATACGGTTATTTATCGCGGCCGCTCATGTTTGCCACTCACTTAGCCAGTCAAACAAAACGTATTCGCGTGGGCTCAGCTGTTGTTGTTCTGCCACTGCATCACCCTCTGACTGTTGCAGAAGAAATTGCTACAGCCGACATGCTAAGCGGAGGTCGGTTGGATGTTGGTCTTGGACGTGGCTATCAGACCTATGAGTTTGAAAGATATGGCATCCCTTTAGAAAATAGCCGACCCCGCTTTGAAGAAGCTGTCGACATAATGTTAGCCGCCTTTAAAGGTAAACCTTTTAGTTATGAGGGAGAGCATTTTAAATTTGATGAAACCAGTGTGTTTCCTCTGCCTGTCCAGGATCCCCATCCACCTATCTGGGTTGTTGGACAAAGTATGGAGTCCGTCGAAGCAACGGCAAAACGCGGCTTTAACTTAGTTACAGGTGGTTTCGGTATACCCGTCGAGCGCTTAAGAGATTTCCGGGCAGCCTATGATGCCCTCGATATTCCTGCTCCAACAAAAGAAAAGATGCGCATCTCAACGCAGCGGCCCGTTTATGTAACGAGAGACGAAAGTGAACTGGCTTATGCCGTCGAGCAAGCACGTTGGAATATGCGGGTTACACTGAGCCTTCGCCAAGGACTTGAGCGTGTCGAAAAGGGTAAGGCAATTGCTGTACCATTTGAAAAAGAACCTTCGGATAAGGATCTTTTAGAACGCTATTTTATTATGGGGACGCCAGAACGCTGTGTTGAGCAGCTACACGAACTTCAAGATGCAATGAAAATCGACCATTTTAATGCAAATTTTTGGTTTGGAGATTTACCACAGGATAAAGTGATGTCTTCAATGAATCTCTTTGCTGAAGAGGTTATGCCCGCATTTGCATAAAAAAATATGTCTATTTTAGTTACTGGCGGCGGCGGACTTCTTGGCTCGCGTATCGTACGCAAGCTCATTTCTCGCGGGAACGCTGTCGTATCTCTTGATACCAATACAGAACAAGCTCGGCTTGCTGATTTATCAAGTTCCAACAAGCTTAAGCTCATTAGTTGCGACGTTCGCGATTTAGAAAACCTTTCAGCAGTGCTAAAATCGCATCACATAGAACGTGTGATCCATCTTGCTGCTGTTCTGGCGCCAATCTCTGAGGAGAAGCCCTCGCATGGGTTCTCGATAAATATCCAGGGAACCGCAAATGTTTTTGAGGCATCAAGCAGAGCAAAAATAAAGAGGGTTATCTATGCATCTTCTATTGCTGTCTTTGGTGATCAAACTGAATACGGCAGTCACTCTGAAGTTGACGAAAATTCTCTGCGCAATCCTTATTCTCTGTATGGCTACGCAAAACTCATCAACGAAGAGACAGCAAGAGCTTATTTACAGAATACTGGTTTAGAGGCATGTGGACTGCGTGTCCCAGCTATTTTTGGACATGGCCGTAACACTGGTCGTAGCAGCGCAATTTCAAGGCTTATCTCAGAGTCTGCTATTGGCCAGTCTACGATTTCTGATGTCGCAGCTGATCAAGCTGCACCTATTATCTACGTTGACGATGCAGCGGAATGTTTCGTTCAAGTTTGTCTAACGGAACAAATTAAACACCCAATCTATTGCCTACCTAGCTATCTTGTAACCGTCCAAAATGCAGTAGAGGCGATCCGCTTAGAAATTTCTCACGCCGAGATCTTATTTGATGAACAGGCAGCGCATTACAAATCAATTTTGAATGTAAGTAGTCAAAGGTTTGAGAATGACTTTGAATACCAACTACCAGATTTTACACAACGAGTGATTGACCAGATAAATGAAGCTCGCCGGCAGAAGACTTTAAAAAGACCATGAGGAGATAAGAATTTTGCAGAATTATCCATCTGTTCGTTTGCTTGTCGGCTACGGTCAGACTTTATCTCTAGCAGGAGGATTAGGAGTTTTCCTCTTTTTGCTGCTTGGGGTCATGGTCGCTGATTGGCATTGGATCTGGATACCTGGGGGCTTCTTTTTAGGAGTTATCACTTACTTTTTGGTTAGGACTCTCTCGGAACTTTCCAAAATCATCGTCGACATGCTTATGCCAGAGTAGTGATATGGAAGCGGATTTAATTATCATTGGTGGTGGTTTAGCAGGCCTTACAACAGCCAATCGAGCACTTGAATTAGGATTACGGCCAATAGTTTTGGAAAAAGGAAAGGAGGTCGATTATCCTTGTAATTCAAGATATTCCGGAGGACTTTTTCATGTTGCATTTAAAGATGTAACAAAGCCAGTCGAGGATATTGAAGCTGCGGTTAAAGCAGCAGGTGATTTTTCTCAATCCTATCCGGGTGGCGATAGCATCCAATCAATCATGTCCGAGGATGCCGCCAAGGCGCTCTGTTGGTTGCGAGAAGGACGTGCAAAATTTATCAAGGGCGGGCAACCCGAATTTATGCGCTGGATGTTGGCTCCTCCTCGTCCCAGAGGGGCGGGCCTGGATTGGAAAGGCAGAGGCCCAGATGTCCTTCTGCGGCGGTTAACTGAGGCTCTCCAAGAAGCGCAAGCCGCTCCACGACTAGGATGGCGGGCGGTACACCCCCTAATTGAAGATAATCATTTGGTTGGGATTATTGCC
The DNA here is from genome assembly GCA_030833925.1 of Alphaproteobacteria bacterium. GTDB lineage: Bacteria > Pseudomonadota > Alphaproteobacteria > Bin95 > Bin95 > VMCJ01. Next base: position 18,232 of record JAURGE010000029.1, on the reverse strand, counting down.
CAAGGGCCAAATGGACAGGAGAAATTAAGGGCAAGAGCAATTGTAATCGCCGATGGCGGATTTCAGGCCAACATGGAGTTGATGCAGCGCTATATTTCGCCAAAACCTGAGGCACTTCTGCAGCGCGGCGGAGGTACGGGGATGGGTGATGGATTAACGATAGCTGAAACAGCAGGAGCTGCTCTAATCGGCCTTGATAGTTTCTATGGACACCTTCTTGGCCGGGATGCCATCGAAAATCCAAAACTTTGGCCCTACCCCGTTGTTGATACAATTGCGCGCTCGGCAATCTTGGTTGATCAGGCTGGTCTGCGATTTACTGACGAAGGTTTAGGTGGTGTTTCGATGGCCAATGCCGTTGCCAAATTAGCTGACCCAATGGCTTCGGTCGTTATCTTCGATGAAGAAACATGGACCGGCGTAGCTGCAGATAACCGCTATCCTCCGTGTATGAACCCTGTCTACGAGAATGCCGGAGGAAAAGTTTTCGCAGCTCCTTCTCTTAACGAACTTGCGTTCAAGGTTAGCGTCGATCCTGATGGTCTTAGCAGAACAGTCGACGGGTGGAATGACGCAGTCGATACAGCAAGCTTCAGCAATTTATCGCCGCCAAGATCAGTAGAGACTTTTCAACCAGAGCCGATACGGAAGCCACCATTTCGTGCAATTCCAGTGATTGCCGGGATTACATACACGATGGGTGGGATTGCCATAGATCGTGATGCGCGTGCCCTAGATCAAGTTGGGAATCCAATTCGAGGGCTTTACGCCGTTGGCTCTGCCTCTGGTGGGATCGAAGGCGGGCCATCCTCAGCTTATATTGGAGGCCTTGCAAAGGCAGTCATTACGGGACTGCGCGCCGCAGAATCTATCGCAAAGGAACGTTAGCATGAGCGTTTTTTACATGGTTGAAATGCACTATCCGCTTGATGAAGATCGAGCTGAGTTCAATAATTTTTATGCCAAACATATCTCCATGCTCCTAACCATTGAGGGCTTTGAAACAGCGCAACGGTATGAGTGTCAGCATGACGCTAAGGCACCATTCATGGCTATCTATCGCTTGGCAGACGACAAAGTGCTTACTCGCGATACCTATACATCTAGAGCTGGGAGAAATTCGGTCGATCCAACATTTAGAGCAAAAATGACTAATTGGGATCGGAATTTAGTTGAAGGTTCATTGCCAGATATGAACGTGTTGCCAGATGGCTGGCTCATCCTGATTGATCGGCAAACAGAAGACGCTCCAGCATTACCAGGTGAATTTTCGTCGCTCCGGGTGATTGGTCTCGATGCTACATTAGCTGAGCGTGGCGCTCTTATCGGAAATGGTGAAACGATCCCGCCAAATATCGAAGCAAAAGCGGGCTGGACGGTTCGTCTTTTCCGACCAGTCCACCAAACTCGGTATCCTGGCTGAAGGAAAGGAAATTTTCATGGACTCTGTAGCAGACCCTATCGAAATAGTCCCGGTATATGAGGCACTTGCGCGGGATTTAAAGGCAATGGGCGTTGACACAGTCTTTGGATTGATGAGCGATGACACCGCTCATTTTGGTGTCTCTATTGACAGTATGGGAATTAAATTTCTCGGCACTCGACATGAAAACATAGCTATTGCGATGGCAGATAGCTACGCAGCAGCTACTGGGCGTCTAGCGGTTGGCTTAGTTGGACGCGGGCCAGCTCTAGCAAATGGGTTGCATGGAGCCGCCTTTGCTAGCCGAACTGGTAACCCTCTCCTTCTGATTTATGGTGAAGCGCCCAGCGGGGTCAGTCATAACGGCCTCGGTCCTGACTACAAAGCTTTTGATCAGGTTGGCGTATTAAGAGCAGCTGGCATTCGCACATTTACTCCAACTAGTCCGAATGATGCCCGCCAAACCATGGCAGATGCGGCGGCGGCGGCGCGCACTGGAGCAACCGTTGCGCTGCTATTGCCTGTTAATATTCAATTGGCAGAAATTTCTATTTCAGGCTACTTGCCAGAAGGGATTGATGGCTCGCCAATTAAACTTCCCGCTCCCCAACCAGCCCGGCCTCATGCCGTATCAGCGGCAGCAGCACTTCTCTCAACTGCCAAGAGGCCTCTTATTTTAGCTGGTTATGGAGCTCACAAGGCTGGCGCACGCGAGGTCCTTATTAAACTAGCGGAGAAAACAGGCGCATTATTGGCAACGACTGCCAAGGGCAAAGATCTATTCCGCAAACATCCGTTAAACATCGGCATTATTGGCTCCTTCTCGCACTCCTTAGCACGCCGAATGGCCGGCAACGCGGATTGCGTTGTTGCAGTTGGAGCTGGCTTAAATGTTTTGACAATGAGCTTTGGTGAAAGCCTGCCCAACGCCCCTCTGATCCAAATAGATGCAAGACGCGCAAATATCGGGCGTTGGATGACTGCCGATGTTTCTGTGGTAGGTGATGCCAAGCTTACAGTGGAGCAATTAATAGCGGCTCTTCCAGATAAAACTTTAGCTGAGAAGCCATTCCACTCCCCTGACAATATGAAAATTTTGAACGGATTTAGGATTGAAACTGATTTTGAACCGGCAAATACAGCTAGGACAGTTGACCCTAGAAGCTTGGCTGTACGTTTAAGTGAATTGCTACCTGAAAAACGCAATATTACTTACGATGCTGGAAACTTTCTTGGTGTGGTGCCTTATTTAGAAACGCCTGGGCCTGCGCATTTTAAAATGACAAATGATTTTGCGTCGATTGGACTTGGTTTTGGAGCTGCGCTTGGTTTTGCCCGCGCCCGCCCAGATGAAACTACAGTGCTGGTCATAGGCGATGGTGGATTCCTGATGACCATGGGTGAACTTGAAACAGTAGTTCGTGAAGACCTTCCTATAGTAATTGTGCTGATGAACGATTGCGCCTACGGGGCTGAGTTGCATTTTCTTAGGCTTAGGCAATTGCCAGTCCAAAAATCAATTTTTCCAGATGTAGACTTTGCCCCAATTGCCGAAGCTCTTGGATATGAGGCGCATACGATCCGGTCTTTAGACCAACTGGAAGCTCTTGCGCCGTTGCTATCGAACCCAGAAGGTCCAATATTTTTGGACTGCAAGATAAACGCCGATGTAGCCGCGCCTTTCATGAGTGAGATTGCCGCCGCTGACGCCAGAAGATAGTTCACTAAATGGCTGTAAAACCACCATCGATGACGAGCTCCGCTCCAGTCACAAAAGAACTCTCATCACTGGCTAGGTAGAGCACACCATTAGCAATATCTTCAGGTTGCCCTAGACGCCCTATGGGGGTCCTCGAAAGGGACCATTTTCGTGTTGCCTCATCCGCTAGCCGTTCTCTTGTCATGCCAGTCTCAATGAAGCCAGGATGAATGGTATTGACCCGGATATTGTTTTTGGCTTTCCCACACTCTAACGCTGCCCCTTTGCTAAACACACAAACAGCCCCTTTGCTTGCATTGTACGCAACTGAGCCAACAGCACCGACCTTCCCATAAATTGAAGAAATATTGATGATGGAACCACCTGATCCATCCTCTTCCATTAGCTCTATCCCATATTTTGTACCGAGATAGACACCTTCAACATTTGCTGCGTTAACGCGTCGCCAATCGTTTAGAGTGGTATCTTTCAACAATCTGCTGCCATTGCTGACCCCTGCATTGTTTAAAAGGATATGCAGTCCACCCTCTTGCCTTCGAAGTGATCCCATTACTTCTTGCCATTGATTTTCAACAGTTGTGTCCTGTTGCATTGCTCGAGAATTACCGCCACTTGCATTTATCAGCTCTACCGTTTCACTTGCAGTGTCTAGGTTTAAATCTGTGACAAGAACAACTGCCCCTTCGCGGGCTAAAATGATTGCAGATGCCCGTCCAATACCGGAACCCCCACCCGTTACGAGTGCAATCTTATTACTTACCCGCCCCATCTGTTTTCTCCCGCCATCCAATATTCAGTTTAGTAATACCGATCTCTGTCGATATTAGTTCCGTAAGCCACTTTAGGCGCGCTATCTTCATACCTGCAATTTCAAGAGGATAAATAAATGAAAGATCTCACTCTCGTTGATGTTGAGATAAAGGATTTTGTTGCAACAGTTACGATGAATAACCCACCCGTAAATGCTTTGAGCCCATTATTTATGGACGAATTGATCCTAGCATTTGACTGTTTAAGCGATACAGATGAGGTTAGATCTATCGTTTTGACGGGTGCGGGTAAGATTTTTTGCGCCGGAGCAGATATCAAAGCCAGAGCTGGACACACACCACAACCAGGAGACCATTGGCAAGGCAGCCGTCGCGCAAGAGAAACATTCCATAGCATCGTGGAATGCAAAAAACCCGTTATTTGCGCCTTGAACGGAGCAGCTCTCGGTGCGGGTCTCGCGATAGCAGCTTCTTGCGATATCTTGATTGCGAGTGAACGAGGTTCACTTGGGCTTCCAGAGATCAATGTTGGATTATTGGGTGGTGGGCGTCATGCGATGCGCCTCTTTGGTCATTCTCTGACAAGGCGCATGATGTTTACCGGGTACCGCGTCCCAGCTGATGAATTACACCGACTAGGCGTGGTAGAATCCGTTGAACCACATGAGAAGCTTTTAGAAGTTGCTCAGAGCATGGCCGCAGATATCGCATCAAAAAGTCCGATAGCCATGACCCTTGCTAAGCACGCTCTAAACACGATTGAAGAGATGAGCCTGCGTGATGGTTACCGCTTCGAGCAAAGCATGACAGGAGAGCTTGGCAAGTACGAGGATTCCAGGGAAGCTATGCGTGCATTTTCCGAAAAACGATCGCCAATTTTTAAAGGCAGATAGGCGTTGCTTTAATGATAAGTTTTAAATCACGCGACTGGCGAAATGTCTTTGTCCTCGCGACCTGTCAGATGCTTTATAATTCTGGTCGGTCACTTCTAGTCGCTACTAGCCCACTGATAGGGTATGCCATCGCGCCAAATAAGGCACTTGCAACAGTACCCATCTTTTTAGCTGTTGCGGGGACAGCGGCTGCAAGTGTGCCTGCTTCCCTCCTCATGCGCCGGATAGGACGCGGGCCGGGGTTTTCATGTGGTTCAGCTATTGGTGTGATAGGCGGCCTTCTATGTATCTGGGGCATCGAAACAGAAAATTTTTCTTGCTTCTGTCTTGGAGCTTTATTGTTCGGTCTTTTTTCGGGGTTTGCTCAACTCTATCGGTTCGCTGCAGCAGATGTTGCCTCAGATTCCTTTAAAAGTAAGTCGATTTCTCTCGTCCTAACAGGAGGCCTAGTTGCTGCCTTTGTTGGCCCGGAATTGGCTAAACTTGGTCAACATATGGTCGCGGATCGACCGTTTATGGCGTCATACGCCTTTCTAGTTGTCTTAACTTTAATTGGCGGCATAGTCGTGATGGCGGTCGACATTCCCAAGCTCAGTCAGGAAGAGCGAAAGGAAGGTGGGCGCCGAATTGTCGAGATAATGGCCCAACCAATTTTTATTGTTGCCACCCTATGCGCCACGGTGGCTCAGGCAGTTATGAACCTTCTTATGACATCAACGCCACTCGCGATGAAACATGCTGACCACATGTTTTCATCAACTGCGTTAGTCATAGAGTGGCATATCTTTTTTATGTATGCGCCCGGCTTCTTCACTGGTGCAATTATTAAAAAATTTGGGGCCATCAAAGTAATAGCGATGGGAATTAGTATTCAGGCTGTTTGCATTTTAATAGCGCTGGCTGGGGAAGAAGTCATAAACTTCTGGGCCGCTATGGCACTTCTTGGCTTGGGTTGGAATTTTGCCTTCACCGCTTCGACAAATCTTCTTACAGAAGCCCACACAGCAGCTGAGAGAGCAAAAACACAAGCCGCAACAAACTTTATAATATTCACGGTAGTTGCCATTGGTGCAGTCTCTTCGGGAGGCCTGATGCACGCCTTTGGTTGGACCTGGGTAAATCTCGGTGCACTACCACTTTTAATAATTTCTTTAATCGCCGCACTGTGGCTTTCAGCACTCCGAAATCGAATTGCCTCAAACTAAAGATCAGCGATATGGTTAGTCTACAGATATTGAGAAGGATGCAGCATGCGCATTTGTTACTTCAATGACTTTAGGCTTGGCGTGGTTAAAGGAGATGGGGTTGTCGATATAAGCCATGTCGTTGAGGATATCCCTCACACCGGGCCAGAAAATTTAATTTCAGGGCTTATTGCGCGCTTCGATGAGTATCGAAGTAAAATTGAAGCAGCTGTTTCCTCAGGAAATACGGTACCCCTTAAAGATGTGCGTATCCGTCCCCCCTTACCTAGGCCCGGAACAATCTCCTGCATGGCCGTTAATTATATGGAAAACGGTACGCTGCCCCAAAAACCACCACGAAATGGTTTTCATAAAGCTGGCACAGCAGTCATCGGAAACGGCGATGAAATGTTGCTGCCAGACGAACCAGCAACCATTTTTGAGGGGGAGGCAGAACTAGCTCTCGTAATTTCGAAACCATCACGGAACGTAAAAGCTGCTGATGCCTTCGATCACATCTTTGGCTATATGAATTTCATAGATGGGTCAGCTCGAGGGCTACCCCCAGCAGGCAACGTTTTCTTCCAAGCAAAATCTCGAGACACCTTTGCGCCTATTGGGCCATTTATTGTCACCAAAGATGAAATTGCTGACCCCCAAAATCTTGACGTCAAATTGTGGACCAATGGTGTTTTGATGCAAGACTTCAACACCTCTGATATGGCCCATAAGATCCCAGAAGTGGTTGAGTGGATCACATCAATTCATGCACTAGAACCTGGCGATATCATCGCAACTGGTACAAACCACCGTGGACTAAATGCGTTTCAGAATGGCGATAAGGTAGAAATCGAGATTGAAGGCCTAAGCCGGCTCACTTTCAATGTTCGAGATGATCTAAAGCGCACTTGGGCTCGCGAGACCCGTCTTGATCGAAAAAATGCCGGTTTTGATACACCTACGCCACAGTTAACCGGAAAATACGCCCCGAAATAAGTTAACGCTGAATGCGCCCAATGCGTCCAGCTTGATAATCTTCAAAGGCTGAAATTAATTCTTCCTTTGTGTTCATCACGAATGGGCCGTAACGGGCCACAGGTTCCTTGAGGGGCTTTCCAGCCAAAAGAAGGAAACGCCCTCCGTCTTCGTGTCCATTCATAAGCAAAGTTGTCCCAGTGCTTAAGATGGCCATTTGACCGTCAACAATGGGCATTCGTTCAGATCCAACAGCAATGGCTCCCTTGAATACATAAACGGCAAAATTGAAATCCTGTGGTGTGGGCAAGACTTCGGTTGCGCCAGCACTAATGCTCCAGTCCTGGAGCCAAACTGGAGTGTGCGTGCCAATTCTTGCCGATACGCCAAATACCTCACCCGCAATCACCTTAACTGAAACTCCCTCACTTTCAGCAACGGGGATATCGGCATTGCTAACGTATTGATAGCCAGGTTTTACATCTTTATGGCTGGCCGGTAGATTTACCCAGATCTGAAAGCTGTGGGCCTTGCCCCCTTTGGCTTTAAAATCAGCACTGGGCATTTCTGAATGAACAATTCCGGCGCCAGCAGTCATCCACTGGACGTCACCGGCACTTATAATTTGGCTTTTTCCTGTTGAGTCTTCATGAAGCTTTTCCCCAGAAAGCACATACGAAATCGTCTCAAACCCGCGATGCGGATGATCAGGGGCACCAAGTGCCTTTCCTGGGGGCCATTGGACTGGCCCCACTTCATCCAACATCAAAAAAGGATCTAAATCTTCACAACTGCTTGTTGGGAAAGGGCGACGGATTGGAAAGCCCTCTCCTTCTGTCAGACTGTGAGCATCGACAAGCTTTAAAACAGAACGAGAAGTCATCCCCGCAATTCGGCTAATTCATCGATGATCCATAGAGCAGTCTCACCACGCTGCACGCGCTCTACATTATCAAAAGCGTTACGCACGCGCGCTTTGTGGCTTTCGAAGGTAGGGCCAGCCATGTGCGCAGTAAGCGTTACATTATCGAGTTGCAGAAGCGGGTTGTTGGGCGGCGTTGGCTCTTCTTCAAAGACATCGAGACCAGCGGCAGCGATAACCCCAGATTGTAACGCCTCTGTGAGAGCTGCCTCATCTACAACCGGACCGCGACTTGTGTTTATTAAAATGGAGTTTTTCCCCATTTCCAATAATTCGTCACGTCCAATTAGCCCTCTCGTTGTCTCGTTTAGAGGCACGTGTAAGCTAACCAGATCTGCTTCTCGGAGAAGCTCTCTGAATAGCCGAAATCTAAGCCCTAGAGCATCCTCCTCGGCTTCAGATAATCTTTGAATATCGTTGTAAATAACGGGCATACCGAATGCTTGGGCTAACCGAGCAGTTTTTTTACCAATACTTCCTAAGCCAATTATACCTAATGTTTTGCTGCGAAGTTCATGCACTGTAGGCGCGGAATTGCCTCGCCAGCGCCCTCCTCGCACATTCTCATGTTGCTTGATTAACTGACGAGAGACAGCAAGCATCAACAGTAATGCGTGCTCGGAAACAGCAACGGAATTTGCTCCACCGTTGTTACAAATTGGAACCCTTGCAGTGCGTGCTGCCTCAATATCCGCATTGTCATAACCAGCACTGAGGAGCTGAATAAGTTTAAGATTTTTTCCGACAGCAAATAAATCTGGCTTGACCAATTTATCAACAAATCCAACAAGAAAATCTGCGCCCGGAAGCGCCTTCGTATATTCATCAGTGCCTGCTTCAGCAATTACCAGTTCATACCCGGCCGGCGCCAATTCTTTGCCGAATATGGCAGCTGCAGGAAAATCCGTAACAAATAGAATGCGGGGTTTCATGCGTTTAAAAACTCCATGGACATCAGGTGTGAGACTATTGCTACAATTGGAGGCTAGCACCAGAAAATAGAATTGTAAGAGGCCTATGTTTGATGAACCAGGCGCAAACGGCCATAGTTTTTCGCGCCATCGAGTGACGCTGCTGAGTAACAGCAATACCCGAAAGTTGCCGAGCGCTTAGACACATCTAAGCGCCTTGGAACCTAAGATTTATTATTGGTCATCCTCAAAAATCTTTAGGCCAACGCGCCCTGCGTTCACGGCACATGGCCACCCGGCGTAGAAAGCTGTGTGGGTGATCAATCCACGAAGCTCGTCCTGCGTTACACCATTATCTAGTGCCCGTTGCATATGCCCTTCGAGTTCCGAGGTTCTGTATAGCGCTGCTAATATTGCGCAGGTCACAAGGCTACGATCCCGTTTAGAAAGCTCAGGTTGTTCCCAAACATCCCCAAATAAAACTTCATCACGCAGCTTACCCAGTTGCGGAACAAGCTCATAAGCATTTTTAGCCTTGGTTTTTGCCATAACATTTGTCCTCATTAGTAATGACGCAAAATTGCATTTTACTTTCTACAAGATAATGCCTTTGTAGACACGCGTCAGGATGCATGCTCGTCGCTGATTTTTATCCTTAATCTCTGTAAGGCCAACCTTAACCTAGACTTTACCGTGCCAAGCGGCGTTCCTAGTTTTGCTGCAATTTCAGATTGTGAAAGTCCCTCATAATAAGCCAACCGAATAGCCTCGGCTTGGTCATCTGGTAACATTGCAACCGCTTCTTTCATTTGTCTGGCGATCTCAAACCCAGAGACGATATCATCTGGTTGATCGGGCTCAGATATCACTGTCGGATCATTCGGATCTATATCAAGCCAACTGCCACGACGCAGGCCATCAATTCTTTTATTTCTGGCAATCGTGAAGATCCAAGTTGAGGCTGCCGAGCGCTCAGGATCATAAGTATGAGCCCTGCGCCAAACCATGATCATGGCCTCTTGCATCAGCTCCTCCGCTTGCGCATCGTCAGTTCCTAGACGGCGCATGTAGGATTTAACTCTGGGAGCAAAATGCCCGAATAAAGTGGCAAATGCCTCTTTATCGCGTGACTTGCCTACGAGCTGGATTAATTCCGCAAGTCTATTTGGAGAATTTTCGGACTGTTCAATCATCAACGCAGATTACTTGGAAACGCCGCTCACGTTGAATTGCGATATAAGTGTCCCGTCAGAAATTTTTCTAATCTCGATCCGTGACTTGCCGATCCCTTCGATATGAAAAAGGACATGCTGACCATCGAAGGTTGAACTCATAAGGCGTTCACCGATTTGCAACCTAATATCAGTCTCAGCTACCTTTTTTGCATCGCCACCGCTCACGCCAGCACGATTGACCAATGTCACTACTATGACGACAAATCCCGCCAGTAGCAGTGCACCCATTCCAAATACTAAACCCTTAATCCAGGCCATTATACTTCTCGAATCCCAGCTAGCGCGAACAGCAACAGGTTTGTATAGCCTATACCAGAGGCCTTCCGCTATTCAGCTATCTTCAATAAGAAGAAAACTTATGACTGAAACCCTTAGAGCAAAAGTTAACACTGAAGAGGTTGGGAAAAGGATTGACCGTTTTTTGGCGGATTCTTGGCCAGATATCTCACGAGCGAGGATTACGAATTTAATTGTTGAAGGCCATGTTAGCCGCGAGAACAATAACACTGTCTTTCGGCCATCAGATAAAACACGCGAAGACGATATATTTGTGGCGACGTTGCCTAACCCTACCGCTGCGGATCCATTAGCCGAAGCTATCGACCTTAACGTCGTTTATGAAGATCAAGACCTCATTGTTATCGATAAGCCTGCTGGAATGACGGTTCATCCAGCGCCCGGACAACAAACTGGCACCTTAGTCAACGCGTTATTGGCCTATTGTGGCGATAGCTTGTCGGGGATTGGTGGGGTTAAACGACCAGGCATTGTTCATCGCATTGATAAAGATACGAGCGGATTACTTGTTGTTGCTAAGACAGATATCGCCCACCAAGGCCTTGCAAAGCAATTCCAAGAGCACTCAGTAGAGCGTGCATACACAGCCTATGTTCTGGGGCTTCCTTCACCAACCAACAACAGAATTGAGACTACAATTGGACGCCATAAAGTTGACAGGAAACGAATGGCGGTTGGAGGAAATCTAGCTAAAAAAGCAATTACACATTACAGCGTGATTGAAAGTTATGGATTCAGCTCTGCCAAATTAGAATGCAGACTTGAAACCGGCCGGACTCACCAGATAAGAGTTCATATGGCTCATATTGGATGGCCACTTATTGGTGATCCTGTCTATGGCAAAGTAATCCCATCACGTCGACAGCGGTTAAATCCCGAGGCTCGTGAATTTGTAACAAAATTTCCTCGCCAAGCATTGCACGCGCGTCTGCTGGGCTTTGCGCATCCGTTAACAAACGAGCCTTTAAGCTTTGTTAGCCAATTACCAACAGATCTAGCAAAACTAGAGGAAATTCTTGTACAAGCCACTTAGAAGACACATTTATGTGTCATTAGTAACATTGTCTAAAAGGCTAAATCGTTCCCAGCCATGAGCTTTGGCTAGAGGATTAGGAGATCATGAGTAGCACCCCAAACACTGTTTCAGGCCTCCCTACGCTTTCCGCTGATGGGAACCTACAGAGATATCTTTCAGAGATACGCAAGTTTCCAATGCTCCAAGCTGACGAGGAATATATGCTCGCCAAACGCTGGAAAGAGCATGGCGATGTGGATGCAGTGCACAAATTGGTAACAAGCCATCTAAGGCTCGTCGCTAAAATAGCTATGGGCTATAGAGGATATGGCCTCCCAATTGCTGAACTCATTTCAGAGGGAAATGTTGGGATGATGCAGGCCGTAAAAAGGTTTGAGCCTGAAAAAGGGTTTAGACTATCAACCTACGCAATGTGGTGGATCAGAGCGTCTATCCAAGAGTACATCCTTTATTCTTGGTCTCTCGTGAAAATGGGAACAACGGCGGCACAAAAGAAATTATTCTTCAATCTGCGTCGGTTAAAAGGGCAAATTAAAGAAATCGATGATGGAGATCTTGCGCCAGAAAGCGTGAAACAAATTGCAACGACGCTTGCTGTTTCAGAGGACGATGTTGTTCAAATGAACCGTCGTATGTCAGGCGGCGATCAATCCTTGAATGCCCCCACGCGGCAGGATGGTGAAGCAGAGTGGCAAGACTGGCTAATCGACGACACTGATACACAAGACATTGTGATTGCCGAGGCTGATGAATTAGATCACCGACGCTCTATGTTAGAAGCTGCGATGCAAACGTTGACAGAAAGGGAACGTCATATCTTTACAGAGCGCCGTTTGCGCGATGATCCCGTCACGCTAGAGGATCTCTCAAAAGATTTTGGTGTCAGTCGTGAACGTGTGCGTCAGATTGAAGTTAGGGCTTTTGAAAAAGTTCAACGAGCCATTCGAAATTTGGCAACACAAGATGCAATTGCTCAAGACAAGGCTTCGGAAAGATTTCAAGCGGACCCTGAATAGCTCTAGCGATAGAACTGTCTTGATGGTTTTGCCCGCCCTGCCTCAAAAGCTACGCAGCATTGATTTCTAATCATTCGTTGATGAGGATCTCTAAGGCTTCGAGCTTTGTTTCAATCGTTTTACGTGACGGGGAATTTTGGGCAGTTCCCCCAAGCAGTTTTTCAAGTTGTCTCTTACCTTCAGTAAAAGACCGCCTGGCTTTCTGATTGTCGCCAAGTACGCGGTAGGCGCGCCCTAAACGGATCCATCCATCTACATCCTCAGGATTTCGATCCAGCTTATCAGCTAAGCGTTGAACCATAGAACGGATAAACTCCTGCTGGTTGGCTGGATCCATCTTATTAACAATATCTATGGAATCTTGATCTGGCCGAACATCTCCAGCAATAGGACCTGATAAACCATCACTGCCAAGCACCCGTCGCTCGGGCGCTACACTATTAGGCATAATTCCGTTTTTTACTGCTGTATTAGAAATTTGTTCCCGGACGGCATCCAACCAAGGAGCACCTGGAGGAGCATCAACGACCAGTCCGCGCCATAGAGCAATTGCACCATGGTAATCCCCTGATTGTAAGCGCGATGCAGCAATATAAAACCGAGATTTTATATCGGTCTCATCCAGCACTAATGCTTCTTTAAAGATTTCAATGGCACGTGGCGGAACAGTCCCAAATGACTCAAAGACCAGAGCCTCACCATAGTCGGACAATAGATCTGCAGATTTACCTTGGTCTGCAACTTTGATTGCCTTCTCAAATGACTGAGCAGATGATTTATAGTCACCAAAAGCTCTTTGGATGCGACCAAGCATTACCCATCCCTTGAGATCATTCGGATGGGTTTCCAAACGTTTCTCTAGTTTGGCAAGAGCTGCTCTTCCCTCTTCTATTGAGTCGCCGCTAGCAACATTGTTAGGGGGCGATACTGATTGAATTTTCTGTCTTACCGACAGTGGCGCGTCATCGAAACCTATTCGGCCAATATTTAAGTAAAGACCGATTGAAGCCACGACCGCGACTAATGCGAGTAAAATAGGAAATGCAAAGCGATTACTGTGCTTTTGGCTAAAGCTCGGCTGAAAACGCCCGGTATTGGCCTTTTCATCCATCTCCCTCAATATTCTTCGTTCTACTTCCGCTTTTGCGGCATCTGCTTCTGCTTTGTGAATACGGCCAACTTCAAGATCACGATTTATCTCTTCCAACTGATCCCAAAACACTGCCAGATTAGAATTGGCATTTCTAAAATCATCTGAAAGTTCACGTCGGCTTACTAAAGGTAGAACAATCGAATAAATCATCGTGACTGCGATGAATACTGCCAATCCTATAAAAATAACTTCTGTCATTTCTCACCTAACTGCTTAAGGGCATCGGTGAGACGAATACGTTCAGACTCATCTGGAGGAATATCAACCGGAACTAAGTTCCTGCGCCTCAGTGTTAAAAAAACCAAACCTATACCAAGTAGAAGAAAAATTACTGGGCCATACCAGAGCAGATAGGTGGAAGACTGTACTGGCGGGTTGAGCAATACAAAGTCACCATAACGAGCACGTATATGGTCAAGAACTTCTTTGTCTGTATCGCCAATCAACAAACGCTGACGAACTAACACCCGCAAATCTCTGGCCAGATCGGCATTGCTATCGTCTATTGATTGGTTCTGACAAACAAGGCAACGAAGCTCTAGGGAAAGGGTACGGGCGCGTGTCTCTAACGCTGGATCATTTAGAATTTCATCAGGAAGAACGGCCTTCGCTGAGACAGGGAGCAACATCACAACAAACAATATACTGGTTAAAAGACGCCTCATTATTTATGCGTCCTAATTCTTGGTAAAATATCTTGCTCTAAAATTTCTGGGGTCAAAGGGCCAGCGTGTTTGAAGAGAACTATGCCACTGCCATCAATGACGAAGGTTTCTGGAACACCGTATACTCCCCATTCTATGCCGACTTTACCATCACTATCGAATCCAACTTTTGAAAAAGGATCTCCCAACCGCGCCAACCAATTAGCAGCCGCAGGCGCCTTATCTCGATAGTTTATACCATGCACAACCACCCCTTCCTGTTTCACAAGCCGGTCAATTAGAGGATGCTCAGCTGTGCAAGGAATACACCAAGAAGCCCAAACGTTAACGATGACGGGTTGGCCGCGAACTAGATCGGTTCGGCTAAAGTTTCCGAGATCTGCCTGAGACGCATTTGCACGACCTGGTAAGGGAGCAAGTGAAAATTCAGGAGCTGGTTTATTGATAAAGGCTGATGGCACCTCACGTGGGTCACTATCAAGGCCAAGGAAGAACACTACCCCAAGACATAAACACCCCAAAAGTGGGAGAAAGTATATTAACCGCATCATGGAATTATTTAGCGCCAGCTACTGCTCGAGGAGCTGAGCTAGAAAACCCTTTTCGTTTGGCTGGCGCACCAATACGAAGGCGTCGATCCGTAAGTGAAACCATGCCACCTATTGCCATGATAATAGTGCCAAACCAAATCCACGGTGTCAGAGGATTTTTATAGAGGCGTGTTGTCCATCCCGTCGCCCGATTTCCCTCTCCTATCACCGCATATAAATCACCTCGCCAAGTGGAGTGAATGCCGGCCTCTGTGGTCATATCCCGCTCAACGGGATAACGGCGGCGTTCTGCATTAATGGACGCGATCAAGTTTGCGCCTTCTTTAATTATAAAAACTGCCCTCTCTGCTATATAATTAGGCCCTTTCAGAGCTTCTACGCGATCAAGCGTGAACGTGTAATTACTTACACTAACTGAATCCCCTATATTCATATTTTGCACGGACTCTGTTTTGAAAGCCGTTGTGCCAATGATTCCTGCAAGCAGTACACCGACACCTAAATGAGCAATGGTCATACCGTATACCGATCTAGGGGTCTGCATTAATCGACGCCATGTGTCGTGAGGTGATGAACGAAACAGCTTCGCCCTATAAGCTAACTCCATTAGAGAGCCGATAATAATCCAAACAGCAGCGCCGACCCCAATTGCGGGTAAAATACCCTCTATGCCTGAATAGATTAATGTGATGGCGGTAGCCCCAAGCGCCGCGAGCCCAACAAACCAGAGAGCGCTAATCACGCTCAGCAGCTCGCCACGCTTCCATGAAAGCAGTGGACCAACCACCATTGCGCCCAAAACCGGCATCATAAGTGGACCGAAAGTAGCATTGAAATAAGGAGGGCCGACCGAAACCTTTCCGGCGTCCATAACATCTAAAAAAAGCGGATAAAGAGTGCCAAGAAGAACGGTTAACGCTGCAACCGAGAGAAACAAGTTATTAAGAAGAAGGCCACCTTCGCGACTGATAGGTCGAAAAAGTCCTCCTGGTTGAAGATTTGGCGCCCTAATAGTGTAAAGAGTAAGCGAACCACCAATCGTTATTATCAACAATAGAAGAATAAACACCCCGCGTTCCGGATCAGTAGCAAAGGCATGAACGCTCGTTAACACGCCAGACCTAACTAAGAAGGTTCCTAGAAGCGACATCGAAAAAGCTAAAATGGCAAGTAATATTGTCCAGCTTTTAAGGGCGTCCCGCTTCTCAACAACAATGGCAGAATGAAGAAGTGCCGTGGCAAAAAGCCAAGGTATGAAACTGGCGTTCTCAACTGGATCCCAAAACCAGAAACCACCCCACCCAAGCTCATAGTACGCCCACCAAGAGCCTAGCCCAATGCCTATGCTAAGACCGCACCAGGCTGCAAGCGTCCAAGGACGGACCCACCTTGCCCAGGCAGCATCCACCTTCCCTTCAATTAATGCAGCAACGGCAAATGAAAATGATATCGAAAGTCCAACATAGCCGAAGTAAAGGAATGGCGGGTGAAACGCCAATCCGGGATCTTGCAACAAAGGGTTCAACCCTTGTCCGTTTTCTGGCGGAACTAATACACGTTCAAACGGATTTGAAGTGAAAAGCATGAAAGCAATAAACCCAAACGCTATCATACCCTGAATGGCAAGTGTTCGCGCCCGAAGCTGTGGAGGCAAGTTCCGTCCAAAGATTGCAACCATGGCCCCAAAGAGCGTTAGAATCAGGACCCAAAGCAGCAGCGACCCTTCATGATTCCCCCAAGCGCCGCTTATTCGATAGAGCAGTGGTTTGTCAGAATGGGAATTTAAAACAACGTTCAAAACACTAAAATCGCTTGTGACGAATGCGTTGATCAAGGCGGCAAAGGAAATCAAAACCAGGGAAAACTGCGCTATCGCAGTTGTTCGGGCTAATTCCATATATCTAAGTTCGCCTTTATGCGCCCCATACAAAGGTAAACTCATTTGCACGGCTGAAAGAATAAATGCTGAAATCAAGGAAAAATGACCAGCTTCTGTGATCATTTTTCGTTTCCTTTAAGAACTGGTTTTTGATCTTTATCCTGCCAATACCCTGACTTTTTTAAAGCTTCGGCAACCTCAGGCGGCATATATGTTTCATCATGCTTAGCGAGAACTTCAACTGCTCTGAAGCTACCATCACTTTGCAAACGACCTTGCGCAACTATGCCCTGCCCTTCTCTAAAAAGATCAGGCAATATGCCTTTGTAGGTAACAGTTATCGTTGCAGCACCATCTGTAATGTTAAAATTCACCTCGGATGAACCGGCAGTGCGTTTAAGACTGCCATCCTCGACCAATCCACCTATTCGAATAAGTCGTCCAACCTCTGTGTTGCCGGCTGCAATATCTTTAGGGCTACGGAAAAACACTATATTTTCTTCGAAAGCATTTAAGACCAGCGCCACCGCACCACCCAACAAGACAAAGACTAGTGACACGAGCCATAACCGCTGCCGTTTACGGCTCCGCATTAGAGTTCTCCGATGCATTAATGCGTTGCCTGCGACGGGGAGCTATAGCCTCTAGCACTGAAAGCTCTCTCTCTGCATGCTTAAGAGAAATCAGTGTCCAGACCACAAACCCAATCAATAAACCGGCCGTTACTCCATATGCGGACCAAATGTAAAAAGCATAACCCCCCATTTGAAAAAATTCGCTCATGCCTCTGCACTCCCAGCCCGCGTAAACTGAAGGGCTATGATGCGACGACGCACCAACTCGAGGCGCATGCGAAAGAGCAGCGCTAACAAAAATAGGCAAAAATAGCAGGCCGCCATCAGCAGAAGGGGACGTAACATGGCAGGATCTATTGAGGGATTATCCAAGCGACTGACGCTTGCAGGTTGATGTAACGTGTTCCACCACTCGACAGAGAATTTTATTATTGGAAGATTAATAGCTCCAACAACAGCTAAAATTGCTGTTGATTTAGCTGCTCGTGTCGGGTCGTCAAAAGCATTCCTAAGAGCGATATAACCAATAAAAAGAAAAAATAAGATAAGAACGGATGTGAGGCGCGCATCCCACACCCACCATGTTCCCCAGGTTGGCTGTCCCCATATAGAACCAGTAATAAGGGCAAGAGCGGTATATATAGCCCCAATTGGAGCGGCAGCAGTCCCAGCCACATCAGCCAAAGGGTGGCGCCAAACTAAAAAAACAAAACCAGACATTGCAAGGGTTGAATATGTCATCATTGCCAGCCACGCAGCTGGAACATGAACATACATAATTCGCACGGTGTCATGCTGCTGATAGTCTATGGGTGAATCATACAGCCCATAGTACAAACCAGCAGCCAAAAAGCCCATCGTGCTTAAAATTAGCCATGGGGTTAACCAGCCCGCAAATCGTTGGAATCTCGCTGGATTTGCCATCCGATGCCACAAGCCGCCTTTAGGCGCTGAAGTTAAAGCCGGGTTAGACAAACTTTACTCCATCGCCAGTCGGAGTGCAGCGGAAGTTGCCCAAGGGCATAAT
>JAURGE010000028.1 GCA_030833925.1 Alphaproteobacteria bacterium | reverse complement strand
TGAAGGCTTAGCCGAAGATGGCTATCGCCTGATTGTTAATAATGGTCCAAATGGCCGCCAGGAGGTGCCTCACATTCATATGCACGTCTTGGGAGGCCGTGACGTTGGCCCCATGCTTAAGCGTTGGAGCAAAGATGAAACCTGACTGGTCCACAGCATCAGCAGAGGATGTAGCTGCCATAAAATGCTGGTTTGATGAATGGGGTGGAATGGTCGCTACCCAGCGCTTTGAAGACGCCCGCGAACTTTTCGATCCAGGAGCAATCGGTTTTGGCACTTGGATGGATTTAGTTGAGGGTCTTGATCAGCTTGAGTCGAAACAGTGGCGCTCAATCTGGGGCACAATCCAAGACTTTCACCACGAGACAACCAAAACGTTGAAAGTCCTTGTTTCTCCAGATCGATTAATGGCGTCGGGTCTCGTAACGTGGACGTCTACTGGCTTTCATCAAGATGGTGAAGAATACCAACGCCCTGGACGCACCACATCTATTTTTGTGCGCGAAGCTGTTACTGAAAGGTGGCGATCTATCCACACCCATGTTTCGCTTTTTAGAGGCGTCCCACAGAAAAGTTTTGGGTCATCTTAGCTGATTGCGGGCTTGCTCTGGTTAGGTCATGCTACCTTGGTCAGGAAAAGAACTGAACGGGCGAAAGACCATGGCCTACCAAACAATTGATGTTCGGCCCATCGCAGGTGCCTGCGGGGCCGAGATTTTTGGTGCGGATGTTTCCAGACCGCTCAACAATGCAATGGGCGACGAAATTTATCAGGCTTTTCTGGATTACCAGGTGGTGGCAATCCGTGATCAGGTCCTAACCCCACAGCAGCAGGTGGCGTTTGCCCGACGGTTTGGCGAACCCAATATCTACCCCTTTGTAAAGGGCTTGCCGGAAGCTCCAGAAGTTATCGCCATTGTTAAGGAACCGCACGAGGCTAAGAATTTTGGTGGGAAGTGGCATTCCGATTCAACATATTTGAAGATCCCGCCGGTCGCTACGATGCTGTATGCCGTTGAAGTGCCACCCGTTGGTGGCGATACGATGTTTTCCTCTGCGGCACTCGCTTTCGATAGGCTTTCGGATGAACTAAAGCGGAAACTTAGCGACTTAACAGCAATTAATAGTGCTGCCTTGCTAGACGGTGGCAGGGCCCAGGGGATGAGGTATGCCAACATAGAGGTTGTCGGCCATGACAAGATGGAAATGGAGGCAGAACATCCTGTAATCCGAACATGTCCAGAGACGGGACGTAAGTCCATCTATGTTAATGTGATCCATACGAAATGTTTTAAGGGCTGGACAGACGACGAAAGCAGGCCTTTGATCGACTATTTAATCGGACACATCACGCGGCCTGAGCATCAGTGTCGCGTTCGTTGGCAGAAGGGCACTGTCACAATATGGGATAATCGTGCGGTCCAGCACTTAGCAATGAATGACTATCATGGATATCGACGTGAGGTGCATCGCGTCACTATAGAGGGGAATTCGACCAAATGAATTTTGACAATCCGAAGATTGCTGTTGTTGGTGCCGGTGCTGTCGGCGCTTATGTTGGCGGCTACCTCTCCAAGGGTGGGCATGATGTCACTCTGATTGATGGCTGGCCGGCAAATGTTGATGCAATTAATGCGCAGGGCCTGACACTAACAGGTCTCACAGATCCGGAGTGTTTTAATGCGCCAGCAAAGGCATTGCATATCGCTGAAGTGCAGAGCCTGATGCGTGACCGGCCTATCGATATCGCATTTGTCTGCATGAAGTCATACGACACGGCCTGGGCAACAGAAATGATCAAGGATTATCTCTCGCCCTCAGGATTTGTGGTCTCCCTGCAGAATTGCATCAACGAAGAGACAATCGCTCGAATTGTTGGCTGGGGCAGGGTTGTTGGCTGCATTGCTGCCAAAATAGCAGTTGAGATGACTGGTCCAGCGACTGTTCGTCGTGGCGTTGCGCTTGGTGGAAACAAACACACTGTGTTTCGTGTAGGTGAGCCTCATGGCCGAGAGACGCCGCGCATTAAGCACGTCATGGAGATGCTCTCCAGAATTGATAGTGCTAAAACAACGACAAACCTTTGGGGCGAGCGTTGGTCTAAACTCTGCGCCAATGCAATGGGAAATGGCGTTTCAGCTGCGACAGGTTTTTCATCAAATGAAGTGGCTCGCGAGATTATTACTCGTCGCCTACAAATAAAACTGGCAGGAGAGGCGATAGCCGTTGGTCAGGCCTTGGGCTATGCGCTTGAAGAAATCAACAAACATTCGGGCGATGAGTGGGTCAAGGCAGCAGCTGGTGACATGAACGCACTTGAGGCCGTTGAAGAAAGTCGTCTCGCACAGACAAAGACCACAGCAGAAGGTTCCCGGCCTTCTATGGGACAAGACATTCAGAAGGGCCGCAGAACGGAAATCGAGCAAATCAATGGCTTTGTTGTTGAAAAGGCGAAGGAAGTTGGTTTGGATGCACCTGCGAATGCCTTCTTGGTGGAGGCAGTAAAGAAGGTCGAAAGAGGCCTGGAAGCTCCTAGCCTTGATCGCGTTAGAGGCGCGCCACTCGGAGCTATTACTCCTTGAAGGTGAACCCTTAAACGACTATCAACTCGCCGTTGAGACTGAGTGCAGCGGCGTGGATGAAGCCATTGGCAAGCATCGTGGAAGCATTTTGCCGGCCTCTTTCCAAAGCTTCGAGTGTTTCTGAAATGGTTAAAGGGCCAACTCCAGTGGTAACCAAGCGTTGGCCAAGATCGCTGTCAGGATAGAGTTCGGATGCTGGTTTGCGTTGGACGGACGGATGGCCCGGTAGATTTACCGCGTTGGCAATAAGTGTGGCCGCGGCATCCGCTTCTGCTGCCGTCGTGGCCAATACGGTGACGGCGTCGGCAATGCCAAGTGAATGACTTCGACCGCGCCAGCCAGATGTTGCAATACCCCTAGATGGGTCTTCATGACGGATTTTGAAGCGGCTTGGCTGCTCTGAAACGACAGCTGCGGTAAAACTTTCGCCGCGTGTTAAATGAATTGTTACGTCACCGCCGTTATTTACATACGCCTTTTTGATACCCTTGCCGACAAGGGCGGCCAGAACCGCGTCGGCGACAGCGCCCGCGACAGCCGCCATTGGTGTAACGAATGTAGGCTGAAATACTTGGACAGCAGCTGCCATAGAACGGCCAACAGGACTGCAGATTGTAGGCCCATGATTAATATCAGTTCGAAGTGCCGGTAGTTCTGCCGCAAGTTCCGCAAGCAATGGCTGAAAACGCCGAACGGCACGCTCGTAGCCAGCAGAAGCACCTGGCCCCGACGCTTCGATGATTAAGTCAATCGGTCCGTGATGTAGATGAAGACGGCCGTCAGATAGAAATGTGGCCTGAGCCTCACTCACTTTTGAATAGCGCGGACATTGGACCCGTATTCACCACCTTTCGCTAGAATATCGTCAAGTGTTCGGACGGAGGTTCGGTGGCCACCCAGCCGCTCATATTCCTCAAGCGTCGTCGTGAATTCGAGGGGTGCAACAATGGCTGGTGTCGGCACGTAGCCAAATGCCATGTCTGGAGTGGCAGTCACATCGACCATGATTGTGATTCCGCCGCCGGGCCAGACATAGGCCTGAGCACCGCCAACGGTTACGGTTGTCGTCCCAGCTTGGACAGAACGCGTAAGCCGGACCGGGTTATTTGTTGCGCCAGAGCGCAGAGATCCGCCAGCACCTCCCATAAACATCACGGTGCAAAGTGCTGGTTCACAATTCTCACCGATCAGTTCAACCGAAGGAATTAAGGTGTCTGGCATTGCTTGCTTGCGAGGCACAAGGTCCTCATCAAGCATGTAGTAGCCGTATTGGTCGCCAGTGGTTGAAACCATGAGAATTGAAAGTCCTGGGCGCGCTCCCTTTTTTGGATTCCAATCGCCAAGAATAGTAAGAGGGTCTTCAATATTAGTCCCACCCCAGCCTAGGCCTGGCTCAGCCACTTCAAAATAACGACCCGGAGTAGAGCGACGACCTTTGACCCGAATACCGGTATCTTCCCACCCAAGTACTTTACCTGCCTGATGTTCGGATACGACCCCTGTTATGTGGTCGTCGACAACGACCACCTCGTCAACTAGTCCCTTCCACTGGGAGGCAAACATGCCAATGGTGGCAGAGCCACAACCAACCCGCATTCTCTCCTCAACCTTCTCATCGACGATTGGTGGTTTTCCGGCTTGGACGACGACTTTTGAGCCTCCATCGATAAAAAGTTCAACGGCTTCTTTGTTACAAAGACGCATCAGGGCTTCACACGTTGACTTGCCTTCTGCTTTGCCACCACCAGTGAGGTGGTCGACGCCACCTAAAGAGAGCATTTGTGATCCGTATTCACCAGTAATTACCAAGCCCACGGCCTCGCCTTGATACCGGACTGTGCTTCCTTCATCACCGATATGACGGTCCGTATCGATTTTCACTTTTACGCCGCAGTATGAGAAAATAGCCTCTGAGACTACGGTAACAAAATCAATGCCATCGATCTTTTTGCTGACTATAAAAGGCGCTGGTTTGTAATCTGGGTAAGTGGTGCCAGCACCCATCGCAGTTACTTGGAAATCATCGCAGTTGAAGGGTTTGTTGTCCCAATCTGCTTTTAGGAAAGGCTTGATCTGACCACCTTCCGCAATCCGATTGTCCAGCAATGTCAGTGGGTCTGTGCGAATAATAACGCCATCAAGATTAGCGTACCGATCGCAGGCGCCCGTCTTTCCAGGTGCTACGTAGCACATCACTGGACACGCGTCGCAACGGATCTTGTCGCCTTGTCGTAACGGTTCAGTCATTGAACAGCTTCCTTAGCCTTTATGGCCGCCAATAGACGATGAGGCAGGGCTGGAACCTTTGAAATTTCTGCACCAGTGGCATGGCGTATTGCATTCAGAATTGCCGGTGCTGTCGGTATCAAAACATGTTCGCCAAGGCCCTTGGCGCCAAGTGGACCTTCTGGGTCTGGCGTCTCGATAAGGATTGTCTCAATGGTCGGCATATCGCCAGTCGTTGGGATCAAGTAGTCATGAAGATTTTCGGTCCGACCTGGAATGAATTCTTCCATCAGCGCCATGCCAAGGCCTTGAGCAATCCCACCTTCAATCTGTCCTTCTGCAAGGAGTGGGTTGATCACATGACCGAGGTCATGTGCCGCTATTATCCGCCGAACCTTAACTGTGCCCAACGCGGTGTCGACATCAACAACCGCCAGTTGTGCTCCATAGCCATAGACAGCATAGGGAGAACCTTGGCCATTTTTGTCGAGTGGCAGGGTCGGCGGGTCGTAAGTTTCTTCGGCGGAAATTGCATATCCCCGAGCGTCAGGTGACAGTGACTGAAGAACAATTTGTTGGCGGTGTGTACCATCAGCAACAACAATTCTGCCAGCATCCAGGGTAAGCGTTGCATTATCTCCCATGTTGGCCCGTCGCAGAATATCTTTGCGCAATGCCTGAGCGGCCAGCAGGGTTGCTTTTCCTGTTACAACGGTTTGCCGGGAGGCTGACGTTTTCCCGCAGTCCGGTGTTAACGCAGTATCTGGCCCAATCAGATCGAATGACTCTATCGGCAAGCCTAGAGCATCCGAAGCGATCTGGGTCATTACAGTGTTGGCCCCTTGACCTATGTCAGTTGCCCCTTGGTGCAGTACCACTCGGCCTTCGTGAGTAACTCCGATTCTGACTGTTGAAGGGTTTGATAGGGAAGTGTTGCCGCAACCGTACCAGCACGACGCAACACCAACCCCGCGCCGAATGTGACCTGTTTCAACATTAAACGTTTTCGCTTCTGCCAATGATACAGCCCAGCTTGGTTTAAGGGCCTCTAGGCAGTCGACAATGCCTACACCTTGGAGTTCCTGCCCGCATACTGTTCTATCCCCGTCGCGGAGAGCATTCATGATACGGAAATCTAGTCGATCCATGCCCACTGTTTCGGCCAGCTTGTCGTAAATCGTTTCTTGAATGATTGCTGCTTGCGGAACGCCAAAACCTCGAAAGGCTCCCGCAACAGGTCCATTCGTGAGAATTGCGCGTGTGGTCGCCAAGTAGTTCGGTGTGCGGTAGGGACCAGAGGCATGGACGGGAACCCGGTTTGCCACTGTTGGTCCCCAACTTGCGTAGGGACCTGTATTGAAATCGCCTTCGAACTCCATCCCAGAGATTTCGCCATTACTGTGGATGCCGATACGAGCTCGCATGAGTGCGGGATGGCGCTTCGTGGTTGCGGCCATTGACTCTGAGCGCTCATAAACCATGCGTGCTGGTCGCCCAGTTTTGAGCGCTACTAAGCCGATAAAGGGCTGTAGAGAGATGTCTAATTTTGAACCAAAGCCGCCGCCTGCTGCTGTAGGAATAATCCGGACTTTATCCTTTTGGAGATTAAGGATAGTGGCGACACTTTCTTGGTCCATCACTGGGGCCTGCGTGCAGGCTTGTATTACAAGAGTATCACCATCCATCCACGCCGATCCTGCTTCAGGTTCTATGTAGGCGTGCTCGACGAAGCTTGTTTCAATTTCTGCTTCGATGACGTGAGTTGCTTGTGCAAGTCCGCTCTTTGAATTGCCCTGCGCAACTCGACCTTGCACCAGGATATTTCCTGGCCGCTTAGGGTGGAGTTGGCGAGCGCCATTCACTAATGCTTCGGCTGGATTGAGAGTTGGCGACAATGGAACCCAACTAACGGGGAAATTCGATAAATCTAAGTTATCAAGTACGTCTCGGTCACCTGCTATGATCGCTATTGCCTCACCCTTGAAGCGTGTCTCTCCCTCAGCTAGAGCCGGCTGGTCCTCCATGCCGGGAATAACCCCAAAGCGGTTTGCTCCTGGGATATCAGCAGCAGTAAATATGGCTTCAATTCCAGGATGTGCGCCTTGCCATGCCCGAATATTTCCGAAGCTGAATTTGGTGGCGAAGCTTGGTGAACGCACCGCACGAACCCAGAGTGCTCCAGCGGGCCAGGCATCGGCACCAAAGCACTCTGTTCCGTTAATTTTGGGTTTTCCGTCCACACGTTCCATACGTGAGCCAACGGCAGCGCCAATCGCAGGCAATTTAGAAGGCGCTGTTGTGCGGTTATCAAAAATAGCATCAACGATCTTGGAGTAGCCTGTGCAACGGCACAGGACACCCCCCAGAGCATCCTCTATTTCCCCGCGGGTTGGCTCTGGATTTGCAGACAGCAGAGCTGTTGCGGTTACCAGCATGCCCGGAGTGCAGATGCCGCATTGGGCAGCGCCATGATGATGAAAACTAGCTTTAAGGCGCTCTGAAGCTGTGGTGGAGGTCTCAACCTCACTGCCATTGATACGCTGTGCAGGAGTTAAGCAGGCACACACCACGTTGCCATTAAGAAGCACGGAGCACGCCCCGCAGTCACCGGCATCGCAACCCACTTTGACATCCCGTTGCCCCATCTCTTCTCGAAGGAGGTCACTAAGACGCTGACCAGGTTTAGCTACTGCAGTCGTTGGCACTCCATTGAGGGTAAATCGGAGGTTAGCGGTCAAATGTTAACCTCCTCTGCCAGACGCAATAAAATTCTCCGAATTATCTCTGCTGCTGCGTGGGTTCGATAGTTTTTATCAGCGCGGATGTCGTCGATGGGTGAAAGTGCCTCAATGATTTCGGCATCAGTGATTTGTGAGAGATCGAGTGTTTGACCGAGCAGTTTGCCTTCCAGAGCCCTCAAGCGTTGGGCGACGGGACTACAGGCTCCTACAGCGATTGCGACAGAGCTGACTTTGCCTTCGTCCATAACCAAACGGACCGCAGCCATAGCGATAGATATTACAAGATGGCGCCTGGCCCCAAGTTTGTAGAAACCACTTATTCCCAAAGTCGATTTTTGGGGGATTAGGATTGCTGTAAGGAGCTCATGTGGTTGGAGTGCAGTTTTCCTTGGCCCAATTAGAAAGTCTTGCAGCGGTATAGTTCGCATACCACCTGAATTTCTGAGTTCCACCTCGGCATCAAGTGTGAGCAGAGATGGAACGCCGTCAGCTGCGGGAGATGCATTGCAAAGATTTCCGGCAATGGTCCCTGCATTCTGAATTTGGACCGAGCCAACCTCACGAGCAGCCTGCTTGAGGCTATCAAAGGCCGGTGGAAGAGGTGCCTTTATCACATCTGTCCAGGTGGTTGCCGCTCCGATTCGAATACCTTCTGGCGAAGATATGATTCCTCGAAGGAACGGCATCGCTGTTATGTCCAGCATCTGCTGGTCAGCCGTTCCCAGGTTTTGCACACGGGTTGCCGGAAAAAGATCCGTGCACCCGGCAACCACGAGCGCGCCTTCTGCCCTTAGGGACAGTGCAACATCAAGACTTTCGGGACGGTGATAGGTCAATTTGGCCCCGTTGGCATTTTCTGCAAGAAGACAGTTGATTTCATTCGTATACAAATGAAATCATGTAGCTGGGCGAAGGGCCCTGTCAATGGAGTTAGCGTCCATTATGGCTAAGTCATTAGCAAAGGCGGCAACTGTTAAACCGGTCTACAGGCTAGAAGATCAGGTTGGTTTCATGTTGCGGCAGGCAAATCAGCGTCATCTCACCATTTTTCAGCGTCATATAACTGACCTTACGCCTACACAGTTTGCAACTTTGGCAAAATTATCGGAGATGGGACCGTCCTCTCAGATTGTTTTAGGTCAAGCCACTGCAATGGACGCAGCAACACTCGCGGGCGTCATTGATCGGTTGGTTAGTCGAGGACTAGTAGATAGAGCAGCAGACCCAACAGACAAACGTCGCCGAGTCATCCGTTTAACAGGTGCAGGTTCCTCAGCTTTTGCAGATTCAGAAAGTGACGCCCACTTAATAACCTCTGAGACGCTTGTACCGCTCTCAAAATCAGAGCGTGAACAATTTCTTTTTCTTCTAGCAAAGATAGCAGGTCGTGATGTCTAAGGGCGAAATCATCGGCATTGATGTTGGTGGCACTTTTACGGACCTGGTGATGATTGATCACCAAGGTCGCGTTCGTTTAGCCAAATCACCGACGACACCTGAAAATCAAGCGTATGGAGTTCTGGCTGCGCTGGAGCAAGGTGCAGTAAAATTGACTCAGGCTGATCTTATCGTTCACGGCACTACAACCACGACGAACGCCGTGCTTGAGCGGAAACTTTGCAAGACGGGGCTGATTACCACCTTTGGCTTTCGCGATGTTCTGGAATTAGGTCGGCGTACCCGTCCTCAAGCATACGGTATGAAGGGTAATTTTCGCCCCATTATCCCTCGTGATCTCCGCTTAGAAGTCATTGAGCGGATGGATGCTCAAGGCCAAGTCGTTACGCCATTGGACGAGGCTGCTGTTGTCGTTTCGGCTAAACAACTTTTGGCTTTAGAGTGCGAAGCAGTTGTGATCCATTTTCTGCACAGCTACGCCAACCCCGCACATGAGGCGTTAGCAGCAAAAATTGTCAGGGATATTTGGCCAAATGCTTTTGTTGTAGCCGGCCATGAACTTCTAGCTGAAAGTAGGGAATATGAGCGAGGCGTAACGGCAGCCGTCAGCGCGTCAGTCCAACCACTTTTGGAACGCTATATCGCAAGCCTGCGGCACGAGTTGGCTAGTGCTGGTTTCGGTGGCGAAATGCTAGTGATGAACGGCAATGGAGGGATGGTCTCTGCATCTGAGGTGTCTAAAGAGGCAGCAAAGACTGTAATGTCAGGGCCCGCTTCTGGTGTAATTGCAGCTGCCGCAACCGGCAAAGCTTCCGGAATAGTAAACCTCATTACTTATGACATGGGTGGAACATCCACTGACGTCGCATTAATCCGAGACGCAACGCCCACGGTTTCATCGGAAATTGAGGTTGAATATGCACTGCCTATTCACGTTCCGATGGTTGATGTGCGTACAGTTGGAGCTGGTGGAGGTTCTATCGCGAGAGTTAATGCGGCAGGCTTATTGGAAGTGGGGCCAGAAAGTGCTGGCGCTGATCCTGGTCCAATCTGCTACGGACGCGGTGGACAAGAACCAACTATTTCAGATGCCAACTTGCTATTGGGCCGGTTCGAGACAGCAAACATGCAATCGATTTCGGGTCAGGCCACTAGAGAACGCGTTGAATTAGTTTTTCAAGAAAAGCTCGGTAACAAATTAGGCCTTAGCGCGGTTGAAGCCGCGGCTGCGGTTGTAAGAATTGCGAATGCCAAAATGGCGGGCGCCATACGGATGGTATCGATATCTCTCGGCGCGGACCCTCGCGACTTTGCCC
Source organism: Alphaproteobacteria bacterium (assembly GCA_030833925.1). Lineage (GTDB taxonomy): Bacteria > Pseudomonadota > Alphaproteobacteria > Bin95 > Bin95 > VMCJ01. The sequence goes on along the minus strand of JAURGE010000028.1, from coordinate 24,462 downwards.
TTTTTGCTTTCGGAGGTGCGGGACCTCTTCACGCCTCAGCTCTTGCCAAAGAATTGGGTACACCAACTGTACTAGTTCCTGCTCGTCCTGGTCTTGCTAATGCTCTTGGATGTGTGCTTGCAGATCTTCGCCATGATTACGTGCGAACGCTGAACAGGCCATTCGATCACCTGGAGGCAGCAGAGCTGCACTCTATTTTCATGGATCAGATCGCAGCGGGTGAAGAAATGCTGGACCGAGAGAGCGTCGATATTCAAGAGCGCCGCCGGGTGTACAGTGTTGATATGCAATATGTTGGTCAATCACACATCTTAAGAGTGTCATTAGATACAGATCAGCCTGAAATGGGAGAGGTCCTGAAACGCTTTCGTGCGGTTTATAAAGAGCGTTTTCGGATTGAACTTGAAGGCATCCAAGCAAAGATCGTGAACGTTAACACCTCGGTTATTGGTGTGCGTCCTCCTTTGGATCTCTCTAAATTGATTGATCCTGCCGGCCGTATGACTGCCTTGGCCGATGCTCAAAATGGTCAACGGCGAGTGTTTTTTGATGGGGTATGGCTTCAGGCACCAATTTATTGGCGGGATAAGCTCCCACTTAATTTTGAAATCACTGGTCCAGCCATTGTTGAACAAATGGATACTACCGTGTTGCTTGAGCCCGGTGATGTTGCAAAGGGTGATGCTCTTGGAAACATGATCATCCGAGTGGGAGTACTTTGATGTCTCTGGATCCGATCACACTAACGGTAATTCAAGCAGGCCTTCAGCAGGTTTGTGATGAGATGGATTTGGCGTTTAGCCGTGCCGCATTCTCCCCGGTCATCGCTGAGGCGGACGATAGATCAGATGGCATCTACAGCGCCGAAGATGGATCTTTGATAGCTCAAGGTGCGAAGGGGCTGCCCGTTTTCGTGGGCGTTATGCAATATTCAACCAGGGTACTCATAGAGCGCATTCGAGATGGGGAAACGGCGCCGCCTGAGCCAGGTGACGTCTATATCGTTAACGACCCTTATCTCGGGGGAACTCATCTGATGGATGTTCGGTTCGTGCGACCGGTTTATCGTGATGGTGAGATTTTTTGTTGGCTATCGAATACTGGCCATTGGCCAGATACGGGTGGTTCGGTGCCTGGTGGTTTTTCGGCTCATGCGACTTCGGTTGAGCAGGAGGGATTGCGACTCCCGCCTGTAAAACTCTTTAAACGCGGCACGATGGACCAGGAAATCTTCCAGATTATCTCTTCTAATATCAGAGTTGCTGATCAGCGCATTGGTGATATCAAGGCTCAAGCCGCTGCTCTAGACCTTGGTGAGGCCCGATTAGCAGCGCTGCTCGATCGATATGGTGACGACACCGTCAAGGCCGCTATAGCCGAATTAAGGCAGCGGGCGGCAACCCAGATGCGGGCACTTATTCAGGAAATTCCTGAGGGTGAATATAATTCAGTTGCCTATGTGGATTCCGATGGCGTGGTCAATGAGCCTTTGAAAATCTGCCTTAAAGTTACAAGAGCGGCAGACTTTCTGACCTTCGATTTTGGTGGCTCTAGTCCTCCTTGCCAAGGACCAATGAATTCGGTGCTAGCAACCACTCTGTCGTCGGTATACCTCGCTGTGCGCCATCTTTTTCCAGAAGCCCCAATAAGTGCCGGTGCGTTCGAGCCATTGAGGGTTATCCGGCCTGAGGGTACTTTCCTCGACGCTTCCTACCCTCGACCGGTATCCGGCTGTGCTGCAGAAGTTTCGCAGAGAATTGCAGAGGCAGTATTTGCAGCACTTGTAGAGGCAATCCCGCACCGAGCGACGGCAGCACCCGCAGGGACCAGTGGTAACTTTGCTTTGGGAGGTTTTGATCCACTGACCGGTAAGGGCTACGTCATGTATCAGCTTACTGGCGGGGGCTATGGTGGTTCGGCTGACGGCGATGGATTAGCAAATGGCTGCTCAACCATTGGTATTTCTAAAGCGCAGCCAGTTGAAATATTGGAACAAAACTACCCCATTCTGTTCCGTCGCTATGCTCTACATGAAGGATCCGGGGGCGCTGGCAAGTTTCGCGGTGGCTTTGGTCTAGACTACGAGGTGGAGCTTCGCCGTGGTGAGGCCCGAGCAAGCTTTGTGATGGACCATGGGCGTTACGGGCCTCAGGGTGCGCTTGGCGGTCAGGATGGAGAAACAAACAAGGTTACGGTTTGGCGGTCAGGCGAGGCTTATATGCCTCCACATCTATCGAAGGATCAGGATATTAAGATGGAGCCGGGGGACCGCGTACATGTTCGCACCCCAGGTGGTGGTGGCTACGGTGATCCAGCAAAGCGTGACCGCGCTGCCGTTGCTGAGGACGTTCGGCTTGGTCGTTATTCTTCAGAGGCAGCAGGTCGCCTTTTTAACTATCGTCAGTCTGATTGAGGTCTCACAAGCTTCCATTTGAGCTTTTTGGGGTACTGAAAACTTCAAAAACACAAAACTAAAAAATAAAACTCCGGCGGTATTCATACCGCCGGAGCCTTTAAAGGAAGCAAGTGCCAGATTACTTGCTGGCGTCGATAATGTTACCGAACAGGACCCACTTCGCTCCGTCAAACTTTGACAGTTGTTCTGCTTGTATCGGATAGAAGTCTGTTGGACTTGTATTGACCGTGATACCGGGTAGCACCATCGGTAACTGCAAACCTTGGATATTTGCAGCACAACCCATGATGCCTGCGCGCGTCATATCCTTACAGTTTTCCAATGTGTGATGCAGCAGTTTGGAAGCATTGTAGCCATACGCATAGTTTATGTCTGACCGGTCGGCGTCAGGCAGTTCGGCATCCATAAATGCAGCCCATTCCTTATAACCTGCAGTAGATTTCCACTGAGGGTCAGTGGGATCTTTTTGATACTGTGCAGTGATGATGTCTTTCGAGCATTCCAGGCCAGCTGGCTTCAACACAGAACCAACTGATGAGGAAACATTGTTCAAAAGATGGAGTGGCTTCCAACCAATTTCACAGGACTTACGGATTGCCTGGGCCGCAAATTTTGGAATGGTAATATTGAAAAAGACATTTGCTCCAGAGTCTTTCATCGCCAAGATTTGGCTATCAACAGTTGGATCCGTCACCTCGTAGGGGAGCATCGAAACCACTAGATTTTTTTTGTCTCCGAGACCCTTGAGAAAACCGTCTCGATAATCCTTACCGTAGTCATCGTTTTGGAAGAGGATTGCAATTTTGGGGTCTTTGACGTTTTCCAAGACGTACTTAGCGTAAATTTCACCTTCCACGTCGTAGGTGGGCTGAAAGCCCATAGTCCACGGAAAGTCTTTTGGCTTTCCCCACTTAGAGGCTCCCGTTGCCACAAACAAATGAGGAACCTTCTTTTGGTTCATATATTTATGAATTGCTGAATTAGTTGGAGTTCCCAAGGTTTGAAATAGGAAAGCAACCTTTTCTTGCTCAACTAATTTACGCGCCTGTTGCACTGTGCGTGGTGGGCTATACCCATCGTCGAGAGAAATAAAATCAATGGTCCTGCCATTAATGCCGCCCTGACGGTTCAACATATTCATATAGGCGGTTATGGTTTTACCTATGGCGCTGTATGCCGATGCTGGTCCAGAGTAGGGATTGGTATTACCGATTTTGATTGAAGTTTTGGTGATGCCTGTAGAGTCGGCCAGTGCTGGCCCTGCAGCCAGCCCAACAATTGCTGCTGCTGTGAGCAAAACGCGTTTTAGAGACATAGAACTGTTCCTCCCTTTTTAGCACTAACATTCTGTGTCAGCGCGGTTATGCGTCGGGTCAGCGTTTTAGACGTGCCCACCCGCGTCCAATTGCCCCCCAGATACCGAAAGGAGCAAAATACATCATTAATATAAGAAGAATACCGAAGGTGACCCACGGAGGCGGTATCACCTCAGAAAGATTTGAGAATTCTTCCGCATACTCCTGACCAAAGACATAAAACAGCCCGCCAAGAAGTGCGCCTGGGATCGAAATAATGCCTCCAACAACGGAGCCGACCAGCAAGTAAACGGCAATAAAGAAATTAAAAGTGTCGGGGGAAACAAAGGAGTTTGCTAATGCAAAAAAGGCTCCGCCAATTCCTGCCAACATCGCACTGACCCCAAAAGTCGTAGTTTTGTACAGAGCTAAATTGATGCCCATTGTGCTTGCTGCAATTGGATTGTCGCGAATTGCCATGATGGCGCGACCAGACCGACTGTGTAGGAGCATCCAAGCACCAGCCATTAACACTGCGAACACAATCCAAGTCACAAGATAAAGAGAGTGATCAACGCTAAGGCCCGCGAAAATCGGATCTGGTTTATCAAAGAAAAGGCCTTGGACCCCACCAGTCCAGTGCTCTAGAGCATCGACCTTTAGAATTTGGGGAGTCGCAACAGCGAGGGCAAATGTGGCAAGTGCGAGATACAGACCTTCCAAGCGAAGAGCTGGAAATCCAAACAAAAAGCCCATGCAAAATGTGACTGCCGCTGCAACTGGTAGGGTTGCATAAGGGTGCCATCCGGCGAATGTAATAAGAATTGCAGTGACGTACGCTCCTGCGGCGAAGAAAGCGCTGTGCCCAATAGAAAATTGGCCATTGTAACCCGTTAAAATGTTCAGGCCGAGGATTGCAATGCCGTAGGCTAGTGCTGTTGTGACCTGGTAAGCGGTATATTCTGATGCCACAAACATCAAGGCGATGCCGACGACAACAAGCAACACAAAACTAGCAACGAGTTTTTTTGTTATGGGATTTGGGCGGTTCATTTTTTAAACCCGCTTGATAATTACGCGGCCGAATAGGCCTGCTGGCTTGAACATCAGTACTCCGACAATCAGTACTAGAGCGAAGGTTAGGCCCAACTCACTGCCGCCTGGGACATACTGCCGTGCCCAGTTTTCCAATACCCCGACCATCAGGCCACCGGCTACAGCGCCACCGGGACTGTTTACGCCACCTAAAAGTGCTCCGGCAAAGCCGTAGAGCAACACTCCCGACATCATATTTGGTTCCAGAAAGACGATCGGCGCTACGAGGACACCACCGATGGCGCCAATCGCTGATGCAAGGCCCCAGCCAAGCGCTAGCATCCAGCCAACTGAGACACCTACAAGCCTCGCTGAATCAGGGTTTGCCGCTGCTGCCCGCATGGCGAGTCCAACCTTTGTGAACTTAAAAAAGCAGAAGGTGATCCCTAGAATGAGTAGAGTGAACAGAATGACGCCAAGGTTGTGAGTACTGATTAGGGTTGAGTCTATTCCATGCTCAGGGAACAGGCTTGGTAGGGTCTTCGTTGTGTGCTCCCAAAACCAGCCAGCTAGGTTATTGAAGATCATTAAAAGGCCAATGAACACAATTATTTGATTGAAGATGGGTGCATTCTCGACAGGCTTAACGATAACTCGCTCAATGATAATTCCTGCTATGAATGAGAGTGCTACTGCAATCAAAAAGGATAGCCAGATAGAGCCTGTAGTCTGGTAGAGTGCCCAAGCGACGAAAGTTGAAAACATCGCCATTTCGCCTTGGGCAAAGTTGAAGTGATCTGTAGCCTGGTAGATCATCACGACAGCCAGTGCGACGCAGGCATAGACTGAACCAATCGCGAGACCTGCAAGGGTGAGTTGAAGGAATAAGTCCATTTCTCAGTACCCCAGATAGACCTTGCGGACGTTCTCATCGTTCCGAAGAATTTCACTTTCACCAGACATCACGACGTTTCCTGTCTCCAGGAGATACGCCTGATCAGCCAAGTTTAGGGCGATGTTGGCATTCTGCTCCACTAACAACATGGAGGCTTTCTCTTGGTCGCGAATACGCGCCATGATTTCGTAGATCTCTTGCACAATAAGAGGCGCTAACCCAAATGATGGTTCGTCAAGAAGCATGAGACGAGGGCGCAGCATAAGTGCGCGACCGATAGCCAGCATTTGCTGTTCACCACCAGATAATGTTCCTGCCTGCTGCTGCCGTCGTTCCATTAAACGTGGGAAGTAGGTGTAAACCCGCTCTATATCCTTAGCCACCTCATTTTTGCTTTTGCGGGTGTAGGCGCCTAGCTGCAGGTTCTCCTCAACGGACTGGCGGACAAATGTGCCTCGACCCTCGGGCACATGTGCAATGCCAAGCGCTGCAACTTTTTCAGTCGAGAGGCCGGTTATGTCTTGGCCGTCGAACTTAATCTCTCCTTCGGTCCTAACCATCCGAGAGATAGAGCGGAGTGTGGTGGTCTTGCCTGCGCCATTGGCACCCAGAATTGTGGTGATTGAGCCTTCTTCAAGCTCAAAATCGACTCCAAAGAGTGCCTGGGTTTGGCGATAGAAGGCCTTGAGGCCCTTAACCTCTAGCAGCTTCATTCGTTGTCCCCAGATAGGCTTCAATAACTTTTGGATCCTGTTGGACCTCTTCAGGTGTGCCATCTGCAATTTTCCGGCCAAAGTCGATTGCAACAACTTTGTCCGAGGTCTGCATAACAAGGCTCATGTGATGTTCGACGAGAAGAATGGTAGCGCCACGATCAGTGCGAATTTGTCGGATCTGGTCTTTCAGATGGTCAAGCTCTTCGTGATTGAGGCCACCAGCCGGTTCGTCGAGTAAAAGTAATTCAGGTTCGGCTGCTAGCGCACGAGCCATTTCCACCCTTTTTTGGTCACCGAACGGTAGGCCGCCTACTCGTTCATGGGCAGCAAGGCCAAGCCCCATGAATTCGATAAGTTCCATAGCGCGGTTGCGTAACAGCCGTTCCTCGTCACCGACGCCAGGGGATCGGAAAATGTTGGCTAGGAAACTTGAGCGTGTGCGGCTGTGTCCCCCTATCATAACGTTGTTTAACACCGACAGGGTGGGGAAAAGCGCCAGGTTTTGAAACGTGCGGCCGATACCAAGTTCTGCGATACGACTAGCTGGCTCTGATAGGATTGATTGGCCTTTAAAACGAATATCGCCGTCATTAGGTGTGTAAAGACGGGATAAGCAGTTGAATAGCGTTGTTTTACCAGCGCCATTCGGGCCTATAAGCCCGACAATTTCACCTGGCACAATTTCAAATGTTACCCCATCCAGGGCAACAATTCCGCCAAATCGAACGCTAACGTTATCTACTTCAAGTAAGGCTGTCATGTTTTGATACCCGCCGAGGAGTGCATCAAAACAACTAAGGCGCTCAAGTTGTACTCTCCCTGATCTTTAGACCGCTTTTGTTTGGCAGTTTTTGGATCTAACGCGATAACGCTAGCTGCTATAAAATTTATGCACATGGACGCAGTGTATTTAACCTTTTTGTTTTTTAGCGTGAGCGTAGTTCTGATCGTAGAACCAGGTCATGTATTCGGCGTAGCTGGTTGGGCTATATTTTGGTGGATTGTCAGAGGTCGTGCATGTGGGAATGCACTCCATCAGCCAATCAATGGAACAGTCAAAGAAAAATGGGATCGCGTAACGGTCAGCTCCTGGTGTGGTATTTATGGCCCTATGAGGCGTTGCAAGGAAACGTTCATTTGTCCAACGTTTCATCATCTCCCCAGAGTTTACAACAAAGCTCTCGGCAATTACCGGCGGCTCAATCCACTTGCCGCTTTGAGTTAGCAAGGACAAGCCAGGTAGACCCGATTGCGGCAACATCGTGAGGAAGCTTGAGTCTGTGTGAGGTGCGATTCCGAACTGACCTGGGCCAGGTTCATGAGGGGGATAGTGTGAGCAACGCAAAACATATTGCGGTTCAGAGAAAGCTTCATCAAACCAATTAGGTTGGAGACCCAGAGCCGTTGCGTAGATAGGTAGTAAACTCTTTGCAAGATGCTCGATGGCGGCCATGTAAGCCACCATTGTCGGTCGAAAGTCTGGAAGCTCGTTTGGATTTGGCCACTGGTTCATTGGTCGAAAGCGCTTCTGAGCTATGACATCTGGGTGATCAGCTTCCAGGTCACGCTTCAAAAAAAAGGCTTCAACCAGGTTGGGCTGGGGCTTTACACCCGCTACGGGTGTAGCTCTGGTTACTGACCCTCTAACTGGCATATAGCCAACGTTGTCTGCATTGGCCTTTAGGGCGAGTTTTTTTTCCAAAGGCTGGCCATGGAATAGGGCGGTCTGCTCAAAGGCGGCGTCTACTAAGCCTTGATCTAAGCCATGACCGGTCAAAACATAAAAACCTACATTTTCCTGGGCGTGCCGCATAGCGTCGCCAGCCTTCTCAAGGGCGCCGGGCCGCTTGGCTAGGAAATCAGCAATATCAATTATGGGTACCTCTTCCCCTTGAGCAGGTTTTTCAGAAGGTGCTTCGGCGAGTGTGTTTACAGTATATGGCATCGCCGCTTTCCTCTCACGCTGGTGTGGTTCCCCGCAGGCAGGTGCGATGTAGTACGCGAGGGTAAACCGAGGCATCAAAATTTGGATCAGCTCGATGTAGGAGACAGCGATTATCCCACATCAGTACATCGCCTTTCTGCCATGTATGGCGGTGGCAAAACTTTTCTTGAGTTGCATGTTCCTCAAGTTCAATAATTTTCGCGCGACCTTTCTCTAATGGCATGCCTTCAATGTGAGAAGCATGCATTCCCATAAAGAGCGCTTTTCGTCCTGTTTCTGGATGTACGCGGGCTAAAGGCCAAGCGTTGGTTGGCGCATCCCTTTTCTCTTCTGGGGTCATAACTCGCCCAATATTTTCTCGACTGAGTTCCCAACTATGAACAACTTTGACGCCGTTTAGCGCCGTCTTATCCTCCTCTGATAGTGCCTCATACGCCGCATACATGTTTGCAAAACAAGTGTCCCCTCCATTAGGCGGCAGCACTTGGGCGTGCAAAATCGTTGCCATCGACGGTAGTGGTCGGAATGATTTATCCGTGTGCCACATATCGGAATTAACTTTTCCTGTTGGCTTTCCGTCAGGGCCAAGATTTGAGACTATATGCACCAGCGGTTCATCGTCCTGTCCCCGATTGCGAAGAGTATGCTGTTCTAACTCACCGAATTGTTTGGAAAATTCCACTTGCTCACGCTTTGTAAGAGCCTGGTCCCTAAAAACTAACAACTGGTGTTCGAGAAATTTTTCATGAATTGTGACTTTCGTCATTTCATCAAGTGGCATTGATAGATCAATTCCACACACTTCTGCCCCTAAAGGCGCTCCTGAGAAGGGCCGAATATCAAGATCATTTTTGACGGCAGTTGGACGAGTAGACATGAGTCCTCTTACTCAAAATGGCATCTAGATACGAAGTGTCTGCCGGCTTGATCGAAGAAGCAAGCGCGGTTGTGTTAGCCAGCTAACCAGACGGTAACGGGTATGCTGATGATGCTCATTCCAGTCGAAAGTACGATAGCGGCGCTCGCACGGCGAGAATAAGCGTCGTAACGGCTTGCCAGGAGAAAGGGATTCACTGCACATGGCAAAGCAGCCATCATCGTCACAATGACAATGGTTTCCAGCGGCAGCTGCAGAACAAAAGCTGCCAAAAGCCAAGTCAGCGCTGGGTTCAATGCGAGTTTTAACAGACTAATAGTTCCAGCCTCAGCGAGGTCGCCTGCTACTTTAAAACTAGCGAGTGTGGCGCCAAGGGCAAAAAGTGCGGTTGGTGCAGCGGCAGCAGCACCTGTGTCGATGAAACGTTGCGCGATAGGGTGCACTTCGAGACCCGTGAGGCCAAAAGCTATCCCCGAAGCCATCGCGAGAATGACAGGGGTTTTCAGAATTCTGAAAATTGTTTCCTTTGCCAATTTAATTGGCGATGACCCACGACCCAGTCTGGCTTCGATGAGAAGGGTCGATATTCCGTAATACACTGGTGCGGAGCAGGCAATAATACCTGTCGCGACTGCTAGACCAGGGGCTCCGAAGAAAATCTCCGCCAAAGGAATACCCATCATCACAGAATTGCCGTATGCCGAGGTCATCGCTGCTAAAGGTGGTTCTGCGCCCTTGCCACCGAAAATGCCCCAATTCGCAAGAAAAGCTAGAATATATACGGCAGCAGACGCCGCAAAATATGCTGCAAGCACGCCCACCTCAAAGCCATCGCCTCCACTAGCGCCTAGCTTTGAACCGCCCCGAAACAGTAGTAGAGGGATGGCAAACCAGAATACATATGTGGTTAACCCTTTAGCTTTCGTTTCATCTAAAAGTGGTGTTTTTCCGAGTATGTAGCCGCCTATGACGAACCCAAATATGGGTAGGGCTACACTAAATATATCTATCAATGTTTCAGAACCGAATTTCTGGACAATCCCTTTCCAGGGCGCGTTTAATCGCTTGGAAGTGTCCTGCCCTCTGGACGCCATTGTCTTCAGCGATCTGACGAGCAGTTTCTTCTACGACTGCTTCAGGAATTTTACGGAAGGGTAAGCCTTGTGACCGCGCCAGAGCCTGCACCTGACAGGCCCGTTCTAAGTAGTAAAGGTCATCGAAGGCACTCGGTAAGTCTGCACCACACACAACAACTCCATGATGAGCTAGAAAGCCTATGTCCTTACCTTCCATAGCAGCCGTGATGCGATCACCTTCCTCATATGAAAATGCCACACCGCCGTAATTATCATCATAGGCGATACGGTTGTGGAACCGGAGTGCATTCTGTTCAACCATCTCTAAACGACAGTTCTCAAGCAGGGTAAACGATGTGGCGTAAGGCATGTGCGTATGAAGCACTGCTCTTGCATTTGGATGCTTTAAGTGCAGGCGGGAATGAATAAAGAAGGCTGTCTCTTCAACCTTGTGTTTTCCCTCCAGGACTTCCCCATCATGACGGCACAGGACGATATCGCTCGCTTGTATTTCGCTCCAGTGGAGACCCTGAGGGTTGACTAGAAAAGTTTCGCCTGACTCGTCAACTGCGAGACTAAAATGGTTGCAAATACCTTCGCTTAAACCGAGCCGATCGGCCCAGCGGAGAGCGCAGGCAAGGTCAACTTTTTGTTCGTGAAGATCGTTACGCATCAGACTGCCTTTATTCGATATGGTATGAGAACAAGCATAGCCGTTTGGGTTTCTTGCTACTATATACTTTCAAAATGTGATCCGGAGATTTCTGCAATGACCGAAAAAGTCGTGAAGACTGAAGAGGAGTGGCGCGCCCAGCTCTCTGCAGAAGAGTATCATGTTACGCGAGAACATGGGACTGAACGCGCTTTTACTGGCCGCTATCATAATGAAAAGAGGCAAGGTCGCTATGACTGCATCTGTTGTGGGCAGCCGCTCTTTGCCAGTGAAACGAAATATGACAGTGGCACTGGTTGGCCAAGTTATTGGGCACCAATCCATGATGAGGCCGTTGCAACTAAGACTGATCGTTCTTGGTTTATGGTTCGCACTGAGGTTCTTTGTAGCAAGTGCGATGCTCATTTAGGTCATGTATTTCCTGACGGTCCTGCGCCCACTGGTCAGCGCTTTTGTATGAATTCGGCATCTCTGAAATTTGAACCGTCGGATAAGGATGAATAACCGTGATTCACACCCCCGGTTTAGGTCCTTAGCCGCCCTAGTTATCTTGCTGGTGGGCCTGGGGTGTTATGCTGCAATTGTCAGCACGATATTCGATTTATTGCCTGATCATTTGTTGATACAGACCTTCTTTATCGCAGTGTCTGGTCTTGCGTGGGTATGGCCAGCCATAAAATTGACAGGTTGGGCTCAGCGGCGTCGTTAAATTCGACCACAAAGTCTAGCAAAAATCATACGCAAGGTTCGGTTTGGGTCAGGCTTCACCATATTTGGCGAACGGGTATCAAAGCCCGCTCTAGCAGCGCGCTTTGTATATGCATTAGCTAAGATTATGGGCGCCATTGCTGCCTGATAGCCGCGAGGCGCAGTTGAACGCGCCAAAGCAACGCTGCGATCGATAATCAGTCGAAGGTTTTGGTCAAGTGGTTGTGGCACCCAGGGACGGCCACGTGCTGAGTTCAGTGATTCTGATCGTGCTATGCCAATCAGTGCAAAACTTGTTCCGGCGTCCTCAGCTGCCCTAGCGGCTGGAGTGTCTTGCCAAAGTTCGGCGTGAAGAGCGCCATTAGTTGCACGAGCGTAACTTTCCAGGTCGTCGATATTTCCCATTGGCGCCGGATCAATGTCGCGCTCACGCGCGTCTACAATTTTTTTTAGCCTTTCGGCATTGAGCATTCCTGCCCTATGCGCAAATGCCAATTCTTCTATGACAGGGTGGTGTCTTGGACGTCCTTCCACGATTTCACTGAGGGCATCACGGTGCCATTGAAGCCGCATTAGGCCAATCGTTTGCTCGCCAGATGGTGGACGAGCACGAGCAAGCTCTAGATTCCATGTTGCTAGCGCAATGGCGGATCGTCGAAGCCTGCGAGGCTGAAAGAGCGCGATTAGATAACGGTCTGGGTCGTATCTGCGTAGCTGATCCGAACAAAAGGCCTGATTAGTTGTTTGTGGCAAAGCGTTCATATTGTTCGATATACGGAATACAAAGGCCACGTAATATAGCGGAATCGTTGGTGCTGAGCTTTTCATCCAGCGTATTCAACTCGCCAAGTGCGGGCATCAGAAAATTGGAGGCATAGTCTGCGATCGCGTTTCTAACTTGATGGACTAAAGCAGAGTTTGTCCTCCCCGTCGCCGCAAAGGTTGATGGTGTCATGCCAAGTGAATCAAACATTTCTTCTGGGAGTGTTAGAAGGTGTGGACCTTTCGCTGCATCTTTTTCTAAGTCTCGCATGATGTGTACTAGGTAGAGCAAAATGGCAGAGTTGCGTATGTGCTCGACCGCAGGGCCAAGGAGCGTACTTTTTAGTCTGCCATTCTGTTTTTCTAGTGCAAGAATTTCGATGAAGACTGCTGCTGGAGCTGCAGTCGCACCCTCGGCATAGGCGAGAAAATCCTGCCAACTATTCATGGGTGCTTCGACCACATCGCGAATCATCGCGGCGGATAGGTTTTCCCAAGGTTCAGGGTCAACTATGGCAACATGTGAAGTTGCTGCTAGAGCTGCATGGGTTTTTTGGAATGGATCCTTGTCACTTGGAGCTACCCCATCCACAAGAGCGGCTATGGCATTGTCGCGCCAGAACGTTACAGTCTCGACTGCATTAGTTCGGGCGGCCTCTCGCTTTGGAAGGGCTAGAAATTCATCATCTACGAAGTCATCAATGACACGCATCGACGCATAAGTTGCGCAGAAGATGCTGTAACGGGTGTCATCTAAAGCAGCAGCAGCCCTCTCCATGGGAGAACGAGAGGACTTTGCAATATGAATTGCATGGTCAAATGCGTTCACTTCGGTCATTGTTCGCCCTCGACAGCGCGCGAAAGGGTGCATAGATAATAGTATGAGCGTCGCGGTGACGCCAAAAATAGATTTTCAACAGTTAACAGGGGGAAGCGATGGCCTTTGAACTGCCTGCCCTGCCCTACGCGCATGACGCGCTTGGGCCTTATATGTCTCAGGAAACTCTTGAGTTTCATCATGACAAGCACCACCAGACATACGTTACTAACCTGAACAACCTTATCAAAGACACACCACTTTCTGGAAAGTCTTTAGAGGATTTGGTCACGTCCACGTATAACGTGGCTGATAAAGCCGGTGTATTCAATAACGCCTCTCAGCATTGGAATCACATTCAGTTCTGGGAAATGATGAAGCCAAATGGCGGCGGCGCTATGCCTGGTGAACTTGAAAAGCGTGTAGTAGCAGATTTTGGATCTGTCGATGCGTTTAAAGAAGCCTTCATTGCCAAGGCAGCAGGACAGTTTGGGTCAGGTTGGGCCTGGCTTGTAATCAACAATGGGAAGCTTGAGGTAACGTCAACACCGAATGGCGTAAATCCATTGTGCTTCGGCCAGACCGCTTTGCTTGGCTGTGACGTATGGGAACATTCATATTACATCGACTATCGGAATCGCCGTCCCGATTACGTCAAGGCGTTTCTTGATAATATGGTGAACTGGGAGAATGTGGCTGGACGTATGTAGCCTGCTTACAAGTTTCTAGTTTATTTTAACCGCTCCAGGTTTTTTGGTCTGGGGCGGTTTTCTTTTGCGATTTTCTTTGCGTCATGGCCTAATCCAACTCTTCAGGAGGTGTACGAAAGATGAATATGCGCACTCTTACAGATGATCAGCAGGCTCGCTGGGCGGTCGATGGGTATTTACACCTGCAGGGTGTTTTTGATCACGAGGAGGTCGCGCATTTTTCTAAGGCAGTTGACCGTGTCCGAACCCAACCAGGTTGGGAGCCAATGTCTGGTATGTTGCCACGGGGGCATTATGGTTGGGTTGATAAGTGTGTTGACCAGGATCTTGAGGGATTCATGGATCGACGAGACATCCTTCCATACGATCAAGCCTTTATAGACTTGATTGACCGTCCAGAAATTTTCGACCTAGTCGTTGATATCATGGGGCCCAACATTCTTTTCAGTATGTCTCAAGCTATTGTCCGACCATCCACCCAGCAATTTCCTGGATATACTCACACAGATGGTGGTGAGGCTTTGCGCGAAATTCGTGTTACGGAGACAAGTCGGCCCCTGGCGATGAAAGCGTTATATTTGCTGTCCGATGTTACAGAAGAGGATGCGGGGGCATTTACAGTTTATCCTGGTAGCCATTTTAGGCCTTTTCCAAAAGATCGTAATCCACCGCTTGATCCGAGGAGCCCAGGTTGCGTGCAGTTAATGGGAAAGGCCGGCGATTGCTTCTTGTTCCCGCACGCCATCTGGCATGGTCCTGCTCCAAATTATTCTGGGAGAGCTCGTAAAACACTTCTCTATAATTACTGTCAGCTTTTTATTCGCGCTTATGATTTTGGTTCCCTACCAACGAAACTGCTAGAGAAGATGACACCACGCCAACGCAGATTAATGGGAGATCTTGGTCATGATTGGCGACCTGGCGATTTCTTTTACGTTCCAGAGGATCAGACAGAAGTAATTACGGGCCGCGCGGCCTGACCGCGCAGTTACTTTTGAAGACTGGCTTCCCTCTTATCGTGCTGTTAAAACCGCCGTCTTATGTCATGCTAGGGATTCTCCCATGCGTCAGGCGACTATTGAGCGAAAAACTCGCGAGACCGAAATCAAAGTAACCGTTGGTCTTGATGGAACCGGTGTGAGCTCCATCAAGACGGGCATTGGTTTTTTTGAACATATGGTTGAACAGCTCGCACGTCACGGGTTGATCGATATCGATCTAAAAGCTACCGGCGATCTGCACATCGACGACCATCACACCGTCGAAGATTGTGGTATTGTGTTAGGTAAAGCGTTTGCTAAGGCTCTCGGTGAGCGCAAGGGCATTCGCCGTTACGGTGAGGCCTATGTCCCGATGGACGAGGCGCTTGTGAGATGCGTGATTGACCTCTCCAACCGACCTTTTTTGGTCTGGCGAGTTCAAATGCCATCCAAAAAAATTGGTACTTTTGATAGTGAGCTTGTTCGTGAGTTCTTTCAGGCTTTTGCTGTTGCGGCTGGTGCCACACTCCACTTTGAGGCTTTTTATGGCTCCAATGCTCACCATGTAGCAGAAGCTTGCTTTAAATCATTGGCAAGGGCGCTTCGCGCTGCAGTTGAGATTGATCCTCGTCGAGGGGATGAGATGCCTTCCACAAAAGGCGTGTTGGGTGGGTCTTTATAAAAAATGGCTCATAAATGGATCGCTTTTGGCGGTCGATATAGTTTGGTCTAATATGAAGGTCCGTCTTAGCGCCGCTGGCTTTTGTTTGAGATGCGATTGCGGTTTGCCAATCGATATAAAACTTTCTTTGTTTGAGTTGAGGCACGCTTAGTGAAAGTTGCAATAGTCGACTATGGCTCAGGCAACCTCCGCTCAGCGGCGAAAGCTTTCGAGCGTTCCGTCAGAGAGGCTGAAGTCAACGCCAGCATTGTCGTCACCAAAGATGCAAAGACAGTTGCCTCTGCGGATAAGATAGTGCTTCCTGGGGTTGGCGCTTTCAAAGATTGTCGTGACGGAATTGCTGCTGTTCCTGGTATGACAGAAGCAATTGAGCAGGCGGCGACCGTTAGGCAGGTGCCTTTCCTTGGTATTTGCGTCGGGATGCAGTTGATGGCAACCCTTGGAAGGGAATTTGGAGATACTCCTGGCTTCGGCTTTATCCCTGGGGTTGTGGAAGCAATTCAGCCAGATGATTCTGGCCTTAAGATCCCGCATATGGGTTGGAATTCATTGTCTGAAGTTGCTGAGCTGCATCCGGTTTTTGCGGGAATAGGTGCTGCTGAATATTTATATTTTGTTCATTCTTACGCATTCAATGCGGAAGTCCCTGGCCACGTCCTTGCCAAAGTTCAATATGGCGGTCCGGTTACGGCAGCCATTGGGCGTGATAATGTGGTAGGCCTGCAATTTCATCCAGAGAAAAGCCAAGCGGCTGGACTAAAAATTATACAAAATTTCCTTAAGTGGGAGCCTTGATCAATGGCTGCTGGTGCACAGATCCAGATGGTTGAGAAATTCGGCGAGTCGGACGTCGAAGAACTTTGCGAGGCAGCAAACCTTGCAATCCTCGATGGGGGAGGGTTCGGATGGCTTGAGCCCCCGCCTAGGCAGATGCTGGAGGCTTATTGGCGGGGTGTTATGTTGGTCCCAGAGCGAGAACTCTTCGTTGCACGTTTGAATGGTATCATTTGTGGATCTGCTCAACTGGTCTCACCGCCTAAGAATAATGAAGCCCAAAAACATTCAGCCTCTTTAATGCATTCCTTCATGGCACCCTGGGCACGGGGTCACGGCCTTGCACGGCAACTAACGCGTGAAGTTGAACTGAGGGCAAGAAAGAGAAAATTTCGTATCTTGAATTTGGATGTTCGTGAAACTCAAGATCGGGCTATTAAGCTTTATCAAGAGCTTGGTTACGATCATTGGGCAACCCACCCGCATTATGCATTTGTGCAAGGTAAATGGATCAAAGGCCTCTTCTTTTTCAAGAATCTACTTGATACAGACCCTCCACCTGCCGAAGCTAATTAAATTATGATCCTTTATCCGGCTATCGATCTCAAAAATGGACAGTGTGTCCGGCTTTTGCGTGGTGACATGGCGAAGGCTACTGTTTTTAACGACGATCCGGCCGCCCAAGCCTGCCTGTTCCAGGAGGCTGGCTTCAAGTGGCTGCATCTTGTGGATCTTGATGGAGCGATTGAAGGGAGTTCCATCAACAGCGCCGCGGTCAGAAATATTTTGTCCCAAGTTAAAATTCCTGCCCAATTGGGAGGAGGTATTCGCAACATGGCGGCGATAGACCGTTGGTTAGATGCAGGCTTGGCCCGCGTTATTCTCGGAACTGTCGCGTTAGAAGATCCAGAATTAGTGAAGACAGCATGTAGGGAATACCCGGGTAAGGTAGCTATAGGTATTGATGCACGAAATGGCATGGTGGCGGTCAAAGGGTGGGTTGAAACTAGTACGATCTCTGCAATGGAATTAGCTCTTCGTTTTGAAGATGCGGGTGCGGCAGCCATCGTTTTCACTGATATTGATAGAGATGGTGCGATGGGCGGTGTAAATTTGGATGCAACGGTCGATCTTGCTTTTGCGCTCTCTACCCCGATCATTGCTTCAGGCGGCGTTTCTAGTTTGCATGATCTCAAAGCCCTTAAGTCGGAAGAGCAGTCAGGTATCAATGGGGTGATTGTCGGGCGAGCCCTTTACGATGGCGGAATAGAGCCAGCGGCCGCATTGGAGGCATTGAAATAGCAGATGCTTACCGTTCGCATCATTCCATGCCTTGATGTCCATGCTGGTCGTGTCGTCAAGGGTGTCAACTTTGTGAATTTGGTTGATGCTGGAGATCCAGTAGAGCAAGCAAAAGTATATGATGCAGCAGGGGCAGACGAACTCTGCTTCCTTGATATCTCCGCAAGCCATGAGGAAAGAGACACTCTATTTGACGTCGTCAGTGCAACGGCTGAGCAATGTTTCATGCCACTGACCGTAGGAGGCGGCGTTCGTCAGGTGGAGGATGTTCGAAAGCTTCTATTGGCGGGTGCCGATAAGGTGTCGATCAATTCGGCGGCGGTTGCTCGGCCAGGACTTGTGGCGGAGGCGAGCGAAAAATTCGGGTCTCAGTGTATAGTGGTGGCGATCGACGCAAAGCAAGTTAAGCCCGGACACTGGTCAGTCTTTACCCACGGGGGTCGCAGGGATACTGGCATAGATGCTGTGCAATGGGCTAAGCGCGTAGTTTCACTCGGCGCTGGTGAGATATTGCTTACATCTATGGATAGAGATGGTGCCAGAAGTGGTTTTGATTTGGCCCTTACACGGGCTGTCTCAGACTCTGTAACTGTTCCTGTGATAGCTTCCGGTGGTGTGGGTAAGGTGGAGCATTTGGTTGAAGGTGTTGCCGAGGGTCATGCTTCCGCTGTTTTGGCGGCTTCGATTTTTCACTTTGGTGAGGTCGAAATTAGGGAGGCGAAGGCGCATATGGAGAGGGCAGGATTGTCTGTTCGTCCAGTTCCAGGGCAATAAGGCCTTATTCCCAATTAAACCCCGGTGTGGGCTGGTGTGGTTATTAAAAACACGCTATTGTTCATCGATTTTTTAGACGCTAGTGCTGCGCATATTTTGTAGGTTTGTGCTATAGATCACACTACATTTAGAGTGCTAGCGAACCACCTGATTGAGGGTTTCAGATTATGCGGCTTATGATCGACAGAAACGTTCTTCTACGTACGCTCTCCCATGCTCAGAGCGTTGTTGAGCGCCGAAATACTATCCCGATTCTTGCAAACGTGAAGTTGGACGTTGCTGATGGTAAGTTATCGCTTTCCGCCACGGACATGGAAATTGGGCTACTAGAGTCTGCCGACGCTGATCCTGCATCCCAATCTGGCTCGGCTACTGCCCCCGCACATACTCTTCATGATATTGTTCGAAAATTGCCAGACGGTGCTCAGGTGGAATTGGCGCTAGATGCTGAATCGGAACGTATGATTGTCCGAGCGGGACGGTCTACCTTCCAATTGGCAGTATTACCCACGGCTGATTTTCCATCCCTTGCGGATAGTGAGATGCCTATTGGCTTCAAAATGGCGGCGCGGGATCTTCGCGCACTCATTGACCGCACCCGTTTTGCAATTTCGACTGAAGAGACGCGTTACTATCTTAACGGTATCTATTTTCACACAGCAGACCACGAAGGCGTCCAAGTTCTTCGAGCAGTGGCAACAGACGGCCATCGTCTAGCCCGCGCTGAGGCGCCTTTGCCAGATGGTGCTGCTGGTATGCCAGGGGTGATTGTGCCTCGGAAGACCGTTGGAGAACTGCGAAAGCTTCTCGAGGAAGCTGGCGATGCATATGTTTCGGTTTCTGTATCTGAAACTAAAATCCGCTTTTCAATGAATGGCGTTGTGCTGACGTCAAAGCTGATTGATGGTGCATTCCCTGATTACCAACGGGTTATACCTGCCGGCAATGATAAGAGTGTTCAAATCGATCGCCAGGCGTTCAAAGATGCAGTGGATCGGGTCTCTACAATCGCTACTGAAAAATCACGAGCCGTTAAGCTTTCTCTTCAACCAGGGGCTATCATAGTTTCTGCAAATAACGCAGAGGCTGGTGCGGCCAGTGAGGAAATTGAGGCGGATTATGAATCCGATTCAATGGAGATCGGTTTCAATTCACGATATCTCCTTGACATCGCCAGCCAGATTGAAGGCGACATTGCCGAGTTAGTTTTCGCTGACCCGGCCGCTCCTACAATACTGCGTGATAAAGCAGATGCTTCGGCGCTCTATGTGCTTATGCCGATGCGCGTATAGTTCACGGATCCCTTGTCTGCCTATCCCCTCATGCAAATGGCCCCGGCCAACGACACAGGTTTTCCTGTTGGCTGCTATTTAAACAGGCTGACACTTACTGACTTTCGTAGTCATGCCAGTCTCCGGTTAGAAGTCAGTGAATCAGCAGTGGTTTTGGTTGGCCCTAACGGGGCTGGTAAAACAAATATTTTAGAAGCGATTTCACTCCTCACCCCAGGCCGTGGAATGCGCGGTGCTCGTGCCAACGAAATCACGCGAATTGGTGGTGCTGGAGGATGGGCTGCTGCCGCTTATGTCACAGGACCTTTGGGAGAGACGCAAGTTGGTGTGGGCGTTGATCCAGGTCAGCTTAGTCATTCACGACAAGTTCGCGTGGATGGTGAGGTGGCGAGGGGTCAGGCATCGCTAGCTGAACGATTTTCCGCACTTTGGTTAACGCCGCAGATGGATGGTCTTTTTTCTGGGGCTGCAGAAGAAAGAAGACGGTACCTGGATAGGATCGTTGCGGCTTCTGACCCTGCCCATATCGGGCGTGTGTCAAGTTATCGAAATGCGATGCGACAGAGGCTCTCCCTACTGAAATCTGGCACGGGGGATGTCACCTGGCTGGATGCCCTGGAAGCAGAGATGGCCGGTCGAGCGGTAGCTGTTGCTGCAGCTCGCATTGAAACTGCGGCTCTTTTAGATGCCGCAGCAGCAGAAGGTGTCACTGCATTCCCGCGCGCGTCCGTTATGGTCGAAGGCCTGATTGAAGGCTGGTTGAATGAAGTTCCCGCCTTGGAAGCTGAAGATCGGATGCGTGAGGTGTTGGCTGAGGAGCGTCGTCACGATGCAGAGATGGGAATGACCACCTCTGGTCCTCACCGTACCGATATGGCGATCTTCGATAGGTCTCGTAATATGCCTGCAGCCGTCGGTTCAACTGGTGAACAGAAAGCTCTTCTCGTTTCGCTAACCTTTGCATCCGCGCGAATGATAGAACGGACTACAGGGTGTGCTCCTGCACTACTTTTAGATGAGATAGCGGCTCACTTCGATCCAAACCGAAGGCATGCCCTGTTTGATGAAGCTCTTGGACTCGGTGGACAGCTATGGGTCACTGGTGCTGATAAATTACAACTCTCGGCGCTTGATGGCCGAGCCGACTGGCTTTGCATTGGCTCGGACGCGCCAGAACAATAATGAGTTGAGGTTAGGAATTTAATTTATGGCTGAAGATCAGAAACCAGAATACGGCGCTGATAGCATTCAGGTGCTTCGTGGCCTTGAGGCAGTGCGCAAGCGACCTGGCATGTATATCGGTGATACCGATGATGGATCCGGCCTGCACCACATGGTCTATGAGGTGGTGGATAATGCTATTGATGAAGCCTTGGCGGGATATTGCGACAAAGTCGATGTTATTCTGAACGGCGATGGTTCAGTGACTGTTCGCGATAATGGCCGCGGGGTGCCAGTCGACATCCATTCTGAGGAAGGTGTTTCGGCAGCCGAAGTTATAATGACCCAACTCCACGCTGGAGGAAAATTCAATCAGAACTCCTACAAAGTTTCGGGAGGTCTGCATGGCGTCGGGGTTTCGGTTGTTAATGGGCTTTCAGAATGGTTAATGCTGAAGGTTTGGCGATCGGGCAAGGAACACGCGATGCGTTTCCGTGATGGAGAAGCAGAAGCTCCGCTCGCAATTGTTGGTGAAGCTGAGGGTAAAAAAGGAACGGAAGTTACTTTTAAGCCATCAGCAAATATCTTCACCATGGTGGAGTTCGATTTTCCGACCTTAGAACGGCGCTTGCGTGAACTAGCCTTCCTCAATTCTGGTGTGCGGCTTGTCCTAACAGATGCGCGACAAGTAGAAGATAAGTCTGTCGATTTATACTATGAGGGCGGGTTAGCAGCTTATATCGCGTTCCTTGATCGAAACAGAAAGCCTCTTTTTGAGAAGCCTATTGTAATTCAAAGAGAGCGAGACGGCATTACGGTTGAGGCAGCAATGCAGTGGAATGATCAGTTTCACGAGACCATGCTTTGCTTCACAAATAACATCCCCCAACGTGACGGCGGCACCCACTTGGCAGGGTTTCGTGGCGCCCTGACGCGTCAGGTAAATGGCTTTGCTGAAACATCTGGCTTGCTCAAGAAGACAAAGATTTCTCTATCGGGTGAAGATGCTCGTGAAGGCCTAACCTGTGTTCTCTCCGTCAAGGTTCCTGATCCAAAATTCTCTAGTCAGACCAAGGATAAGCTGGTTTCGTCAGAGGTTCGGCCCGTTGTGGAAAGTGCAATCAACGATGCCCTTGGTCAGTGGCTTGAGGAGCATCCAAAAGAAGCGCGGATAATAGTAGAGAAGACTTTGCAAGCGGCCCAAGCACGGGAGGCTGCTCGCAAGGCGCGAGAGATTACCAGGAAACAGGGGCCCACAATTGCCTCACTTCCTGGCAAGCTTGCAGACTGCCAGACAAAGGATCCAGAGCGAGCAGAGATTTTTATTGTTGAGGGTGACAGCGCTGGTGGATCGGCAAAACAAGCAAGAGACCGAGGTTTTCAGGCAATCCTTCCGATCCGAGGCAAGATACTTAATGTCGAACGTGTTCGACCGGAGAGGATGCTCAGTAGTCAGGAAATTGGTACTTTAATTACAGCTATTGGCGCCGGTATTGGTGCTGATAACTTTGACGCTGAGAAGGCGCGTTATCACAAGATCGTTATTATGACGGACGCGGATGTGGATGGTAGCCACATCCGAGCGCTATTGCTTACCTTCTTCTATCGCCAAATGCCTGAATTAATTGAGCGAGGATGGTTGTACATAGCACAACCGCCACTTTTCCAAGTTAAGCGTGGTCAGCGATCTGTATACCTGAAGGATGAACGAGCCCTTGAAGATCACTTGATAGAACTCGGCGTTGAAGGCGCAGTCCTGAATCTAGCCAATGGAGAACAGCGAGCTGGACCTGATCTAGCGGAGTTGGCTCAATATGCGCGTGATATCAAAGTGGTGATTCAACGTCTATCAGATAAGGTTGGCGATCTTCGAGTGGCGGAGCAGGCCGCCGTTATTGGGGCTTTAGATCCTGAAGCTATTTCAACCCCAGATAGAGCACAGGAGGCTGCCCAGGCGATTGCTGCTCGATTGGCACGGTTCGAGTCGACAGCAGAGGAATGGCAAGGGGAAGGGTTCACTGATGAAGGTGGCCAAGTTGGGATGAGAATTGCGCGCGTCTCCAATGGATATCGTTCAGTATATGAAATTGCCCCACGACTATTGCGGTCTCAGGAGGCTACTCAATTGAACGGCGCAGCTGACAGACTTCAGAGATTATTTGCTCGTCCCGCTGTATTTTTAGCCAAAGAAAGAGAGACTCATGTTCATGGTCCCTCAAGTCTGGCAAAGGCCATTCAGGAGGAAGGTCGACGCGGTTTATCTACGCAGCGCTACAAAGGCTTAGGTGAAATGAATCCTGAGCAGCTTTGGGAGACAACATTAGACCCAGAGGCACGAACACTTCTTCAAGTCAAAATTGCCCATGCGGAAGAAGCAGGTGAAGTGTTCTCAACATTGATGGGAGATGAGGTGGAGCCTCGCCGTAATTTCATCCAGGACAATGCTCTCAAAGTGGCAAACTTGGATGTTTGAGGCTTTGCCATAAAGTTTTCCCAATATTAACTTGGACTTTTGAGAACCTGGCCAGATCTTTCTATCCTGGGAAGCTGGTTTTCAAGGAAGAGCGTCGAGTAAAGAATCGATTTCGCCTTCATCGTTGTAGTAGTGCACTGAGGCGCGAAGGATGGGCGGTAATTTGCGCCTTGTGGAGTCGATCAGCGTACTTGATGGGTCTGATACGCTAATATTTATTCCTTTATCTCTTAGCTGTTGCATAATTTTGTATGGGCATTCGCCGTCGACCACGAATGTAACAATGCCACAGTTCTGGCTTCCGATATCCATCACTTTGATATTGGGCCGTTCCGAGAGACGTTCACGTAACTTGATGGCTAACTCTTGAATGCGCTCCCAGATAGGCTCCAAGCCTATCGCTAGTGCGTAATCCACAGCAGCTCCCAAACCGAGCTTCGCAGCATAGTTATTTTCCCAGTTTTCAAACCGCCTAGCATCTGGGCGAAGCATGAATGTGGTGGGGGATGTCCATTCTGCTGCGTAGTGGTCGATAATAGGGGGCTCTAGCATCTGAATTATTTGCTGCCGTGCGTAAAGGAAGCCTATGCCACGTGGACCTCTGAGATATTTGCGTCCAGTCGCAGAAAGTAGGTCGCAGCCAATTTCTCTAACATTGATAGGCATTTGCCCGATGGATTGGCAGGCATCCAAAAGGTAAAGGGCACCATGCGCTTTTGTGATCTGCCCTATGGCGGGGGCTGGATTTATCAATCCACCATTTGTAGGCACGTGGCTAACTGCGACAAGCTTTACGGTTCTATCCATCATTGCGTCGAGGGCTATAACATCTAGCTCTCCTGACTCCGTCGAAGGCACAACATCGACAATTACGCCTTTACGTTTCGCCGTTTGGAGAAATGCAACAAAGTTTGCGCCATACTCAGCTTCTGACGTTAGAATACGGTCGCCGTTCTGGAGTGGGATAGAATAGAAAGCCATATCCCAGGCCACGGTCGCATTTTCTACGATAGCTATTTCATCGCGTGAATCAGCGCATATTAAGTCTGCAATTGAATCGTATACAGCCTCTATCCGTTTGATCTCTTGGTCTGCGGCT
>JAURGE010000027.1 GCA_030833925.1 Alphaproteobacteria bacterium | reverse complement strand
GTTGAAATAGTTTGAAGCATTGGAAGCGCATTACTGTAATCTACAAGTCCATGCTGCATATCTATTGTTAATGAGTCCCATCCTTGATGAGCCATAGCTTCAACTGAAGCAGTGCTCGGAATTGCACACCAACCATTGACGCAGGCTTCGCCTGCCTGCCAACGCCGCTTTATTTCGTTAGCTCTCATTTAAGAACTTCCTTATTGATTACGTTTTCTGGGTTCAGTCGACCATCAAACCGGTCAAGAATATTTTGCGCTGCAGCGGCACCCATTCTGAAAAGGCTTTCCGTTGTAACCCCTGCGGAGTGCGGCGAAACAATAATATTATCAAGCTCAAACAATGGTTCGTTTGGCCCTGCTGGCTCGACCACGAATGGATCGATACCTGCCCCAGCAATGATGCCATTCTTCAGAGCATGATAGAGTGCTTGTTCGTCGACAATATTTCCACGCGCAGTGTTAACAACAAAAGCTGTTTTCTTCATTGAAGCGAGCTCGGCAACACCTATCATTCCATTTGTTTCTTCGTTTTTGGGACAGTTTACAGACAGGAAATCCATATCTGGCAAGGCCGCACGCCAGTCTTGGACCGGCGTTGCACCAGCTGTCACAATAATGTCCTGAAGTATGTATGGATCGTGAACAAATACATTCATTCCCATGGCGTTGAGCATCGGAACAAGGCGACGGCCAATACGACCGAGACCAAGAACTAATACATTCTTATTAGCAATGTCGTAGCCAATGTGGCTGTAGCGTATGTTCCAATTGCCCTTGCGTACTTCTTGATCAAATAAGATGGCCCTCTTTGCCAGAGCCAAAATGAAAAATAGCGCATGTTCCGCTACCGTCACCGAGTTTGCCGTCCCGACCACAGCCAACGGAATACCTTTCTTGGTGAGGGCTGGAACATCTACGGCGTCATAACCAACACCATGTCTAGCGACAATCTGCATTCTATCGGCTTTGTCGATTATTCGAGCTGTGAAGGGCGTAATTGAAAGAATGGCAGCGTCATACTCGCCGACGTGCTGAAGAATGTTATCCTCGGATAATTGCGTAAATTGAACAGCTTCAACGTCGGAACGAAGGTCAAGAACCGAGCGAATACCATCGGTTATTGGCATTTGAACCATTATGCGCTTTTTCATTATTCGTGATTTCCCTGCCGATCCGAGTGGACGTGGACGTTAGACGAAATTAGAACGGCTGCAAACCAGAGGTCACCTTGCCACCCTAAACCTTGAGCACCATAATTCATAACCATGAGAAGTCAGCACTCAAACGCGTTCGCGACCTCTGAAAATAGAGGACCAGACGGCGAAGAGGTTCATCAAAGATGCAACGCGCCTGGCTGTGAAGCTAAAGGCGAGTTCCCTGCACCTAGAGACCGTCTTCGCCCAAGGCCATATCTATATTTTTGTCTTGAACATGTTCGCGCCTACAATGCTGGATGGGACTATTATCGCGGAATGTCCTCAGCCGAGATTGACGCGGATCGGCGTTTAGATGTGGTTTGGCGTCGTCAAACATGGGCACTTGGCGGAAAACAAAAATCCCGGGCAGATGCCACTTTTCAATTTGATGATCCCTTAGCTGCATTCCAGGATCCTGAAACCAACTCTCCCGGCCCGCGACGCTTTAGACCAGGCAGCCCGGAGGCACTTGCGCAATTGGAGCTTGGCTTGGAAGATGATTTCGACGTAAAAACATTAAAGGTTCGATATAAAGCTCTCGTCAAAAAATGGCACCCCGATACCAATGGTGGTTCTCGTGATGCAGAAGAGCGCTTAAAATCGATCAACGCTGCGTATAAAACCTTGCAGAATGCCGTCAAAGCTTACACTGCAACTAGCACCGGAAAGTATTAATGACTGACTCACCCAGCACCATCATTCAGGCCGCCGGCGTAACAGCTGCTCCAGATACCGAAGTTTCCGTTCGTGATGTCTTTGGTCTGGATACTGACCTTGTAGTACCCGCTTATAGCGAGACCAGTGACTATGTGCCGGATCTGGACCCAGACTATCATTTTGATTTTGAGACCACCATCGCGATTATCGCTGGGTTTGCTTTCAATCGCCGCGTGATGATTCAAGGCTACCATGGAACAGGTAAATCCACTCACATCGAACAAGTTGCAGCGCGGCTAAACTGGCCTTGTATCCGCGTTAACCTAGACAGCCACATTAGCCGTATCGATCTGGTAGGTCGTGACGCTATCGTCTTGAAAGATGGCGTCCAGGTAACGGAATTCCGTGAGGGTATGCTACCGTGGGCTCTCCAGCATGCGGTTGCCCTGGTTTTTGATGAATATGACGCCGGTCGCCCAGACGTAATGTTCGTCATCCAACGTGTATTAGAAGTTGAAGGTAAATTGACCCTGTTGGACCAAAACAGAGTAATCCGGCCTCACCCGCACTTTCGGATGTTCGCGACTGCCAACACAGTGGGTCTTGGCGATACAACCGGGCTCTATCATGGTGTTCAACAGATCAACCAAGGCCAGATGGACCGCTGGAACATAGTTGTTGCCCTAAACTATCTCCCTCATGAAGAGGAAGTAAAAATCATTCTTGCAAAATCAGCGCATCTTAGAGACGGCGATGGTCCGGCTCTTGGCAGTAAGATGGTTCGCCTCGCTGAACTAACACGTAATGGATTTATGGCTGGTGATCTCTCTACCGTGATGTCACCCCGTACGGTGATAACATGGGCTGAAAACGCGCGGATTTTCAATGATCTGGCGTTAGGGTTTAGGATGACCTTCTTAAACAAGTGTGATGAAGCCGAAAGATCCGTAGTAGCTGAATATTACCAGCGCGTGTTCGGACAGGATCTGCCAGAAGTGGCGGCTCCCGGTCTGAAAAAAGTATCCTGAGGTTAAGGCCGACGTCAGATGGCCGAAGCTGAATCGCCTTCAGAGGTTTTCAAGCGCAATACCGGTGCCGCAATGCGAGCTGTGGCTCGGAGGCGAGAGCTTGATGTAACCTTTGGCCCAGACACTGCTTCAACAGACGGGACCTCTGCTCGATTACCAACGCCGTCTCGTGAAATGGCAGCGGGTGAGGTGTCAATACTTCGTGGCGAGGCGGACGCTCTTGCTCTGAAGCTGCGCCACCATGATGAAGCAGCGCATTCACAAAATCGCCCCGCGGGTGGGGCAGCCCGTGCCGCCTATGATGCCATTGAACAGGCCAGGGTAGAGTCCATCGGCGCACTTCAGATGGAAGGCGTATCCGCCAATTTAGACGAGGCATTGATAGAGCGTTGCCGCCGCCAAGGCTATTCCCGAGTTGTTGAACGTGAAGACGCGCCGTTGGCAGAGGTCTTAGCTTTGCTTACCCGCGAAGCGGTGACTGGCAAAGCTCCTCCCGCGGAAGCTGTCGGCATGGTCGACATGTGGCGCGATGAGTTTATGGAAAAAGCTGGTGATGCCTTCGAACGCATGAAGGAAAACGTATCAGACCAGTCCGCATTTGCTGATTTAATGCGGCAGCTTCTCCAAGACATAGAGATGTTGGATGAAGCAGAGAGCTCTGATAGCGAAGACGGCGACAGCTCCGACGAGAGTGATGAAGCTGACCAAGACGCAGATGCTGAAGCAGCTGATGCTGATAGCGCAGCGGCCATGGCAGCGCAGGGTGAATACGAAGAAAGCGCAGCCGACGCGACGGACGATATGTCTGGCGAAGAGGGTGATGCCGAAATGATGGCTGGGATGGGTGACGAGGAAGCAGGCGATGCTACTCCGCAGCAGCGGCCAAACTTCGACCCCAGTCTAGATGCCGCCCGCGTATATGCACCTTATACCCGAGAGTTTGACGAGGTAATTCCGGCCGAGGAGCTTTGTGACGCGGAGGAACTTTCTCGTCTTAGAAGACATTTGGACCAACAACTCGCAAACCTGCAGGGTGTTGTTACAAGGCTAGCAAATAGACTGCAGCGTCGCCTGATGGCACAGCAGACCCGATCCTGGGACTTTGACTTGGAAGAAGGACTGCTTGATTCGGCACGCCTGGCACGTATCGTCGCCAATCCAACACATTCACTCTCCTATAAACAGGAAAAGTCGACAGAATTTAGAGATACTGTAGTTACTCTGCTGATCGATAATTCTGGGTCCATGCGAGGACGACCAATCACTGTCGCTGCGATGTGTGCGGATATTCTGGCTCGGACTTTGGAGAGGTGTCAGGTTAAAACAGAGGTGCTTGGCTTCACCACCCGCGCTTGGAAGGGTGGAGAATCACGGGAAAAATGGGCAGCAGAAGGGAAGCAGCCCTCTCCAGGCAGGCTTAATGACCTACGCCATATAATTTATAAAGAAGCCGACGCACCGCTTCGCAGAACGCGCAAAAATCTTGGCTTGATGCTGCGCGAAGGGATCTTGAAAGAGAACATTGATGGTGAGGCCCTACTTTGGGCGCACGACCGACTGCTTGCTCGATCCGAAGATCGCCGAATTTTAATGGTGATTTCAGATGGCGCTCCGGTTGACGACTCAACCTTGTCGGTAAATCCAGGCAACTATCTCGAAAGACATCTTCGTGACGTTATCCGTCTAATTGAGGATAAGTCGCCTGTTCAGCTGGTCGCTATTGGTATTGGTCACGACGTGACACGATACTATCGACGAGCTGTCACGATATTCGACGCCGACCAACTTGCTGGCGCGATGATGGAACAGCTGGCTGAACTTTTTATCGATGAAAGTGGAGGTGGCGCTATTAAAGCCTCCCGACGGCGGCGACAGAAGTAACCAAACACCAGTCATTAGTTAGCTAATTTTTTCCTTCCTAAACACGTGCTCGACCTAATGCATCTAATTGGTGCATGATCTTATCGAGATTTGGCAGGGATAAACGCATGACCAACCTAAGTCCTGAGCGTCAACGCGCCATGCTGCGTCGTATGATTACGATCCGGCGCTTCGAAGAAATTGCTTCAGAAAAATTTCGTTCGGGCGACATCTACGGAGTGGTCCATTCCTATGCTGGCGAAGAAGCTATAGCCGTAGGCGTCTGTGAAGCGCTCAGGGATGGTGACCAAATAATTTCAACTCATCGAGGACATGGCCACTGCATCGCAAAAGGTGCCGATTTAAATCGCATGATGGCTGAGCTCTATGGCCGCGCTGATGGTTACTGCAAGGGCAAAGGTGGCTCGATGCATATCGCTGATTTTTCCATCGGCATGCTGGGGGCCAACGGTATTGTTGCAGGTGGGATTTCGATCATCACTGGCGCCGGGCTGGCTGCGCAGATGGACGGAAATGGAGCAGTCGCCGTTGGGTTTTTTGGTGATGGCGCCTCGAATGCAGGGCCTTTTCATGAATCAATCAACATCGCAGCGGCCTGGAAGCTTCCTGTGATTTACGTCTGCGAAAATAACCAATGGGCGGTTAATGTCCCAGCACTCGAAAGTGTCGCCACCCCAAACGTTGCCGATCGCGCAAAGGGTTATGGAATTCCTGGAATCATAGTCGATGGCAATGATGTCTTTGCTGTTCACAATGCCGCCGTCGATGCAATCGCCAGAGCAAGGGCTGGACAAGGTCCAACGATCATTGAAGCAAAGACGTATCGACACCGTAGACATACTGAGCGTCTGGATCAGCCAGACGCTCGGCCATCAGAAGAAGTTAATGCCTGGCTGCAAGAGGATAAAGATCCCATCCAACGGATGATAACAACCCTACAGATGCAAGAAGATCTGCTGCCGCCAACAGTCTTGGAAAATCTAAAAACAGTCGTAGAGAATGAGCTAGCTGAAGCTGTTTCCTTCGCGGAAAAAAGTCCGTTCCCCACAAAGGAATCCGCTCTGCAAGACGTTTTTGCGGAGTGATTGAAATGACAGAAATGAAAGAACTTTCCTATGTAGATGCCATCATTGAAGGTATCGCAGAGGAAATGGTCGTCGATCCAAAAATCTTCCATATGTCCACTGAAGCGCCTCGGCGACTACAAGAAGAATTTGGCTTTCCACGCGTGCGCCAGACGCCGATAGCGGAAAGCGCCCTGACGGGCATGGCAATTGGGGCAGCAGCTGGTGGTTATCGACCCATCGTAGATTGGCGGCTAGTGACTTTTTGCTTTGTAGCAATGGATCAGATAGTCAATCAGGCAGCTAAAATACATTACATGTTTGGCGGTCAGACACGCTTTCCACTTGTCTTTAGGACTACAGTTGGTGGTGGAACTCGCAGAGCAGCTCAGCACTCTCAAAGCCCATACAGCATGTTCATGCAACTAACTGGACTTAAGCTTGTTCTTCCATCCACACCCGCAGACGCTAAAGGTTTAATCAAGACGGCGATAAGAGATGACAACCCAGTCGTCTTTTTTGAGGCAGGGCGTCTTGGTGGCGTCAAAGGACCAATTCCAAATGGCGATGTCTCTATCCCTTTTGGGAAAGCAGACGTTAAACGTGAAGGCAAGGACGTAACTGTAGTAGCCCTAGCCTGGATGGTTCATGAAGCCTTGGCTGCCGCAGAAGAACTGTCAAAACAAGGTATTGAAGTGGAAGTTATCGATCCTCGAACTCTGGTGCCATTGGATATTGAAACTATAAGAAGTTCGGTATTTAAAACAGGTCACCTCGTCATAGCTGATGAAGCGCCTGCCGCAGCAAGTGTTTCGGCTGACATTGCAGCTCGAATTGTAGAAGATGCTGCTAGCTTCGAAGCTCTTAAGGCTCCTATCTCCCGAGTGACCGGCCTTGATGCTCCGATACCTTATAGCCCGTCATTAGAGGACTATGTATTCCCGGACCGCTCTCGAATTATAGAAGCGATACGTCGTATTCTTTGATTTAGATTTTATTTGCCACTATCGCGATTTAAGAAGCTCTTAGAGCAGTCTAATCGAGTGGTCGCCTAAGCCGAAGTGCTGTAGCTAGAGTACCATCATCTAAATAGTCTAATTCACCGCCGACTGGCATCCCATGAGCAAGACGGGTCGTCTTCACACCGGCATTTAACAAACGCTCCGACAAGTAGTGAGCGGTAGTCTGACCGTCCAAAGTAGCATTGGTAGCAATTACCACTTCCATCACTTCTTCTTCAGAAGCTCGCATAATTAGGCTGTCAATCGCCAAGTCCTCTGGCTTAATCCCATCTATTGCTGAGAGCACACCCCCGAGAACGTGATAGCGGCCGCGAAACGCCCCCGCACGCTCAAAAGCCCAAAGATCGCCAACTCGTTCAACTACACATATCGTTGAGACATCCCGTTCCATATCTCGACAAATTTCACAGGGATCACGGGCATCTATATTGCCGCATTGGCTGCAGGTCCGAACACTGGACTCCACCTCTCCCAACGCCCGAAGCAAGGGAGATAATGCTACTTCCTTCCGCTGAATTAGGTGCAACGCTGCTCTGCGAGCAGAACGAGGGCCAAGGCCTGGCAATCTCGATAATTGTTGGATTAGTCTTTCAACCGCTGGCGCAGGCATAGACCAACACCTCAGAACGGAAGCTTGAAGCCTTCAGGCAGCCCCAGGCCGCCTGTCATTTCTTGCATTTTTTCTTGCATATAAGCTTCGGCCTTGCCACGGGCGTCGGACACGGCTGCAACGACTAAGTCCTCAAGCAAAGTCGGATCATTCGGGTCCATTGCATCAGGCGAAATCTTAATCGACTTTAGCTCACCTTTTCCCGAAACAGTCGCCTTTACTAACCCAGCCCCTGACTCGCCTGATGTTTCGAAATTTGCAAGATTTTCCTGCATTTCGGTCATCTTTGCCTGCATCTGCTGGGCTTGCTTCATAATATTTGCGAGCTTCAATCTTCAGGTTCCCACTCATCACTAAGGGTAAAGTCGTCTTCATAGACAACATCAGGGTTCTCGTCGTCACGTGCCGACGAACTAGAAAACAATGCATCGGTTTCAGGCACGGCAGGTCGGCCAAGTCTGAGCTCAGCATCAGGGAAAGTAGCCAAGGCTGCCTTAACAAGGGGATGAGCACGAATACTGGCCTCTGCAGCGTCCTCTAGGTCGGCCTTACTCATTTGGCCCCCAGCCTTCGCTTCCTCAACGACCCAAAGTTGACCCGTTGTACGAACCAATTCTTCTCGCAGCTTTTTACGAAAATCATTTGGCAGGCCGTCATAGGTCTCATAGACAATACGCATTGGCTCAAAAGTCACGAGACGCAGCCGCTTTAGCAAGGTCAAGGCTCGCGGGGCACCCTTATCAGTTAACCACGCAATTAAGCTCTCAAAGTCTGGGAACTCTGCCCTTTCCTCTTCTTGACTGGGCAATTTAGCAGGAGCCGTTTGGAGGCTAGGCTCAACTCGAGGCACCATCGGCGCAAGCGCCACCGCTTGTGCAATTCCAACTGAATCGGAACCACCCCCACCCCGTCCAGAAGGCGCCGCCGGAGACACCACTGATGTATCCGTAGGTTGTTCTAAGCGACGAATCAAATCAGCTGGAGTGGGCAAATTAGATGCGTAACAAAGACGAATCAGTGCCATTTCTGCAGCAAGACGTGGTGAAGGCGCCGCCATAGTGTCGCCGTGACCTTTAGAAACCAACTGCCAGGCGCGGGTCAAAATTGGTAAGTTAAGCCGTGCCGCGAGCTCAGCTGCTCGCCGCTGCTCCGCTTCTGAAGAGCCGGCAAAATCTATTCCTTTAGGATCAACGCACAGTCGCGTCGCCCAATAGATTGCCTCCATAAGATCGTGAAGAACGGCGGCAGGCTCAGCTCCAATCGAGACCATTTCTCCAAATTGTGAGAGTACCGACGATGCATCACCACCCATAGCGGCTTCTAAAAGATCATAAATTGCCAGCCTATCGGCTAGCCCCAACATCTGACGTACCACTTCAGCGTCTATAGTCTTCCCTGACTCGCCTAGCGCAATTGCCTGGTCGAGCAAAGAAAGGCCATCACGAACCGAACCATCTGCTGCTCGGGCAATCATTCGAATTGCTTCTGGCTCAAAGCTAGCGTCTTCGGCTTCAGCAATTTTCGAAAAATGATCGGTAAGTTGGTCTGGCGAAACACGGCGAAGGTCAAAACGCTGACAACGGGATAGGACGGTGACCGGCAAACGACGCACTTCTGTCGTCGCAAAGATGAACTTCACGTGTGGAGGAGGCTCCTCCAGGGTCTTCAAAAGTGCATTGAAAGCTTGGTTAGTGAGCATATGCGCTTCGTCAAGGATATAAACCTTATAACGCGCGGCTGCAGGACGGTAACGCGAAGCTTCAGAGATTTCCCGGGCGTTATCGACGCTGTTATTTGAAGCCGCATCCATTTCGATGACATCAACGTCACGATCAGCCATAATGTCATGACAATGAACGCATTGCCCACAAGGCTTAATAGTTGGGCCTCCTTGACCATCTGGCCCTATACAATTCAGCGCTCGAGCGATTATGCGAGCAGTCGTCGTTTTACCAATGCCTCTGACCCCAGTTAACAAATAAGCCTGGGCAATACGATCACGCTGAAAGGCGTTTGCCAGGGTGCGAACCATAGCCTCCTGACCAATAAGGTCATCAAATGTTTCTGGCCTATATTTTCGAGCGAGAACGCGGTAGGGAGCGATATCTGCCATCACCTAGCCAAATGGTCAGGGAAAAATTAAGTGGACGACTGGCACGTGACCCGAACCGGAAACTCGTTACGGCTGCTTCCTTCCGGACCTGACCGGGTTGGCGAGGGGTCCGCCCACGGCCAGTCATCCAGGGTAGAATATCGTCTTAACACTCTTCATTGTCCAGTCTTCATGTAACAAGAGTTATGATCTTCTTGACTTGGCTAGGACCAAACCTGTATCAGCTCCCGATTAACTGTTTTGAGATCAATCCACGTTGATCAGGGGCTGTAGCTCAGTTGGGAGAGCGCTGCGTTCGCAATGCAGAGGCCAGGGGTTCGAATCCCCTCAGCTCCACCAGTGAATAATCGATAAAAAAAACCCTCGTATCTCAGATACAAAAGAACTTTCTATATTGATCATCTTTGAGACAGTGTGACCGCATATAAAAAGTCTTGATCCGTTGGTGCTGCGGCGCTTTGCTTCTTGCTGGCCATAAAAAGCAACAAAGGAGCTATCAATGTCTCTTAAGGGGATCATTACAGGCGCAGCCTCAGGGATAGGCCTGGCAGCGGCTCAGGAGCTAGTCGATAAAGGCTGGATTATCTACGGGATTGATGCCTCAGAAACGGCCCTATCAAGAGCGTCTGACCTTATTCCATCTCCCAATTTTAGACCGATGCCTTGTGATCTTCGGGATGCAGAAGCTGTTGCGCAGGTAATGAAGACAATTCAAAAGGAAGACCCGCTAATACATGGGCTTATCTGTTCTGCTGGCGTGCTAAAACTGGGACGACTGGCCGATATGTCAGTAGAAGACTTTGATCTTGTTTTAAACGTAAATGTGCGCGGTTTATGGTTAACATGTCGTAACGCGATCCCAATGTTGAGAGCAGCAGCTAAAGCTGGCGAAATGAGTCGAGTAATCCTGATGAGTTCGATCTCAGCCATTAGGCCCAAAATTGAAAGTGGCGCTTACTCCGCATCTAAAGCTGCAGTAAGCCAATTAACCCAAATACTAGCAGCCGAATGTGCTAGCGAAGGTATTCTGGTCAATGCGCTTGCACCTGGGACTGTCGATACACCAATGATTACAGGTCAAAGCGACCCTTCTAAGCAAGGAAACTGGAGGCCTTCTGGATCTTCTCCACTTGGCAGAATAGCAAAGCCTCATGATATTGTTCGCGTTATGCGATTTCTCCTCAGTGAAGATGCAAGCTACGTGACGGGCACAGTTATTCCCGTAGATGGCGGCACGCGCGCTGCCTTTATTCCCCCAAAATAAGGATCCATCTAATGAGTGACAGGCCTGACCTGGTAATTCGTGGCGGCACAATTGCTGACGGGACCGGTGCGCCGATGTTCGAAAGCGATGTTGCAGTTCTAGATGGAAAAATCTCTGCCGTAGACAAAGTATTAGCCTCAGGGCGTGAAGAGGTAGACGCGCGCGGCTTTCTAGTTACGCCTGGTTTTGTAGACGTTCATACCCACTATGATGCTCAGGCTACTTGGGCAAGCCGATTAACTCCTTCATCTTGCAATGGTGTTACGACCCTTTTGATGGGAAACTGCGGTGTTGGCTTCGCTCCCGTAAGACCAGAGCATCATGACATGTTGATCTCCCTTATGGAGGGAGTGGAAGACATCCCAGAAGTGGTTATGAGAGAAGGCTTGCCCTGGGACTGGGCCTCCTTTCCAGACTACTTAGATGCTCTCTCAAGACGCTCTTACGATGTAGATATTGGGACCCAAGTTCCGCATGCAGCGTTGAGAGTCTTTGTCATGGGTGAACGTGGTGCTCGAAGAGAGGACGCTACACCAGACGACTGTGAGGCAATGGCTAAGCTGGCCGCAGAAGGTCTACGCGCCGGTGCTTTTGGTTTTTCAACATCACGACTACTCCAGCACCGGACAGCAGAAGGAGAGCCGATACCATCATACGGAGCGGCTGAGGCAGAACTCGTGGCAATTGTCGATGCTGCGCGACAAGTTGGTCATGGCTGGCTTCAATGGGTTGGTGATTATGGACCCCAGATTGATGAAGAATTTGGTCTGTTAACACGGCTAGCCCGCCGGTCAGGCCTACCTGTAACATTGACTCTTCTGCAGAAGAATTCTTTTCCCGACCAATGGCGTGACCTCCTAGCTCGGATAGAAGCTGCTAATGCTGAAGGCCTTAAAGTTACTGGCCAAATCAGAGGAAGACCCACGAGCACACTCATGGGTTTTGAACTTTCAGAAAACCCCTTTCTTGGATGTCCCAGCTGGCAAGAGTTGGCTCCTCTAAACCTAGCTGGCCGGCTAAAGATACTTCGAGACCCCAGCTTTCGCGCTCGTATTCTTTCAGAACCGGGGGGCACTCCAGCGCAGCAAAAGCGTCTGCGTGACTGGGATTGGCTTTTCCAGTTTGATGACGTGCCCGACTATGAGCCTGAACCAGAAACAAGCATAGGAGCAATGGCTCGACGTCATAAAAAGGACCCTGCTGGCCTAGCCTACGACATCATGTTGCAAAATGACGGTAAGGGCATCCTTTATCATCCTATGACCAACTATACTAACGGTGATATGTCAGCAGTCTTTGAGATGCTGGGTCATCCAAACACATTAATTGGTCTTGGTGATGGCGGAGCTCATGTTGGCATCATGTGTGATGCAACGGATATGGCTCATACTCTGACACATTGGACCCGCGATAGGCGACGTGGCCCAAAACGTCAGGTTGAAGACATGGTGCGACGTCTAACTTTTGCAAATGCTGAAGCGATGGGACTCCGGGACCGCGGGCTTATCCAAGTAGGGATGCAGGCGGATATAAACATTATTGACTATGATGGTTTGAAGCTGAGACGCCCAGAAGTGGTTTATGATTTACCTGCTGGTGGCAAGCGGATACTGCAGCAGTCCGATGGTTTCAAGGCGACAATTCTGAAGGGTGAACCTGTTTGGCGCGATGGCCAACCGACAGACGCTTTACCCGGCAGATTGCTCAGAGCAGGTAGCTGAATCAGCCGTTGGTACTTCTAAAACCTCTACAAACAAATTGCTGAGTTTTTTCTGTTATCCCACTGTCCTCAGCAAGGAAAGTGTTCAACTTAATCACTTTTTAGTCTGCTGAACGAACCCAGACTGCGGTGTCGTGATATACTGCACCACCAACTGGGCTGCCTGGCTCAGCTGAGGTCAGCGCATTAATTCCAATACCAGTCTCAAAATCTAAGTTGGGCCAAATAGACTCCACTATAACCACACCTTCATTTGAAACATCTGTTACCTTCAGGTGAAGAATAGTTTCTGCACGGTCGTTACCAATACACACGCGCTGACCATCAACTAAACCCAATTGTGAGGCATCTCTCGAAGTCATCATGACTGTAGGCCTGCCCTCGCGTTTTCTAGAAGTCTGCGTTTCAGTGAAGCTAGAGTTGAGGAAGCCTCTTGCTGGACTAGTCGCCATACGTAGTGGTTTATCCTGAGTTGGCTTATCGATGACCTCCCAATGATCAGGGAAGGTTGGCATGTTTTCAGGAGCATAACTTCCAAACCCCTTCGGATTTGGCTCATTCCAATCAGCGCTGAAGTGAAATTTACCATCTGAATGAGCAAAACCATCTAGGTAATGTGCTTTTTCAAAAGTTGGCTGGACATCAAACCAATTTTCACGCGCCAATTCATCTAGCCCACGTCTTCCAGAAGCCCTAAGCGTTGCTTCAATTATCTCCTTTGGCGTCATCCCAAATCCAGGATGCTCTGCCCCTAGCCGCTTCGCCAATGCGCAGACAACTTCGTGATTGGAACGACACTCTCCAGGTGGATCAACAACCTGCAAACCATGCAAGATATGCTGATGGCCGCCACCTTGGTAGAAGTCGTCATGTTCTGTGAACATGGTTGCCGGCAGCACGATGTCGGCCATGGCAGCCGTTTCAGTCAGGAACTGTTCATGCACAACAGTGAATAAATCTTCTCTCGCAAATCCACGTCGAACCGATAAATGCTCAGGTGCTATCATCATTGGATTGGTATTTTGGATAAAGAGTCCATTGATAGGACCTCCACCCTTCAACGCTGCTTTATCACCCGTAAGGACATGACCAATACGGGCCTGGTCTAGAACGCGAATACTTGGGTCTCGTACGTCTAAACCTTCAATTAACGTCTTATCCCACCCATAGATCGCGCCATTGTTGTGGAAGGCACCCCCTCCTTTATGTCTCCAAGCTCCCGTGACAGCAGCGATGCAACTAGCAGCATGCATTGCAACAGCGCCATTTCGTTGTCGGGTAAAACCATAACCTAGACGAAAGAACGTCTTCTGGGTTTCCCCAATAGCTTTCGCAAATTCCTCGATCTTCTCTACTGGAGTTCCAGTAATTCTACTTGCCCACTCGGGGCCCCTGGATTTCAGATGTGCTTCCAACTCCCTAGGCGCATCTGTGTAACGCTCAAGGTAATCCCAATCCGCATATCCATCCCGAAAGAGGATATGCATGACCGCGCAAGCAAGTGCCGCGTCTGTTCCTGGATTAACGCGAACGAAAATATCCGCCTGCTGCGCTGTGCCATTTTCATAAACATCCACTACTGCGATTCGACCTCCTCGCTTTCTGGCCTTGACAGCATGGGTCATTACATTGACCTGAGTATTGACAGGGTTAGTGCCCCAAATCACCACAAGATCGCTGTCGGCCATCTCTCGAGGGTCAGCACCTCGTAGCGCGCCTGTACCAGCTATAAAACCTGTGAAAGCAAGCGTTGTACAAACAGTCGAATATTGTCCTGAGTATTTCTTAGCGTGACGAAGGCGATTTATTCCATCACGCATCACCAAACCCATGGTTCCGGCATAATAGTAAGGCCAGATCGCTTCAGATCCGATTTTTCTCTCAATATCTAAAAAGCGATCAGCGACCCGATCTAATGCCTCTTCCCAACCAATTTCTTTAAATTGCCTCGAACCCTTTGGTCCTGAGCGCATCAAAGGCCTCAACAATCGGTTAGGGTGGTGAGCTCGTTCAGCATACCTGGCAACTTTGGCGCATATCACCCCATCAGTGTAGCTGTTCGCCTTGGCACCTCGAACACGACCTATTGTTTGATTATCCAGCCGCTCTACCTCAAGCGCGCAAGTGGAAGGACAGTCATGAGGGCATGCGCTGTTTCGAATTTCCACAGAGTTTGGAGTTTCATCTAGCATCACTTCCAGCCTTCCAATGGTCGAAAGGAAAATTTGGCGTAGATAAGCATCAAAAGCAAATGACTAGACAACAACTTGCGCATCCTCAACTTTTCATTTCTGAGCACTCGATATCGCTATGCGGAACAAATATCTTTTAAATGGAAGTTCAGCTGTTGCTACTCCAGCAATGGGTATTAGAGTCCCCACAAATAAACTCGCCTTTTTAGGAACTTAATTTCTATGCCTAGATTTGCTGCCAATTTATCCATGATGTTCCAAGATCTTCCATTCCTCGATAGATTCTCCGCCGCAGCGAGCGCTGGCTTTAAGGGAGTAGAGTTCCTATTCCCCTATGATCATCCTGCTGAAGAAGTTGCAAAAGCCACTCAAGA
Source organism: Alphaproteobacteria bacterium (assembly GCA_030833925.1). Lineage (GTDB taxonomy): Bacteria > Pseudomonadota > Alphaproteobacteria > Bin95 > Bin95 > VMCJ01. Next base: position 20,829 of record JAURGE010000027.1, on the reverse strand, counting down.
TGCCGGCGTTGAGGTCGCGTTGTTTAACTTACCCCCAGGAGACTGGACTAAGGGAGAGCGGGGCTTCGCAGCAATGCCTGGTCGAGAAACTGATTTTGACAATGCTCTAGAAAAAGCAATGTTTTATGCCCAAGCGCTGGACTGCAAACGCCTACACTGCATGGCTGGCCTTGTAAAAGAAGGAATGAACCCAGCAGAACTGAGAGCGACGTATGTCGCAAACCTTCAAAAAGCTGGCGATAAACTTGCACCAGAAGGCCGTACTGCTCTTATAGAGCCAATAAACACGCGTGATGTGCCAGGTTATTACATTAATCATCAGCAAGATGCTCATGATGTGCTCAGTGACGTAAAAAGGTCTAACGTCAAAGTTCAAATGGATTTTTATCATGTGCAGATAGTCGAAGGAGACCTCTCCACACGAGCACGGCAGTACATCGGTAATAACGTTGGTCACATCCAAATTGCAGGCGTGCCTGAACGGCATGAACCTGATATCGGAGAGATAAATTACCCCTATGTTTTTGCGCTGCTTGATGAGCTTGGATATAACGGTTGGGTCGGATGTGAGTACCGGCCTCAGGGTGACACTCTAGCCGGTGTTCGACGCTGGGGCGCTTCATATGGCCTTGGCGGATAATTAGCACCTTGCTTTATCTCCGCTAACTTAATTTAAGGTGCGAAAAGAAGTTAATCTCCGAATGCACGCTTTGACCAATTAATCTGGTAGAGGTCAAAACGCCTATCGCCGAAATTCCGCGTTGTCCCTTGTTGCCTACTTGTCAGAAGACTGGGTAGCGAGAGATCGGCAATGGCAATCGTTTCAGTGTTTGGGGCTGTATCTGCTGCCACTCCATCCCGGGCAAAGGGATAATCAGATGGTGTCAGGATACAGCTCTCAGCATAATGAACGTCCATGTCTTCAACATTTGGCAGGTTACCGACGACCCCAGAGAGTACCATATAGCACTGGTTTTCTATTGCTCGAGCGTGACAGCAGTACCTTACGCGAAGATATCCTCTCCGCTCATTTGTACAAAAGGGGACAAACATAAGGAGTGCCCCCTGGTCGGCTAAGATACGACCAAGTTCTGGAAACTCGCTATCATAGCAAATCATCACACCAATTGGACCGCAGTCCGTAGGAATTACGCGAGCACCTTCTCCACCCTCAAGGTTCCATGCCTCTTTCTCACTTGGAGTTGGATGAAGTTTATCTTGAGCGTGGACAGCACCATCTCGAAGAAAAACATAGCAAGTATTGCGTAATGAACCATTGCCCGAAAGGGTTAGATGAGAACCACCCACGATATTAATATTGTAGGCGACCGCTAGCTTCGACATAAAGCTTTTGTATCGCTCAGTGTATTGGGTGAGCTTGTTTATACCTTCCGAAGCCGAAAGTTTTTTATCGATAGCAAGTAACTGAGTTGTGAAGAGTTCTGGAAAGGTGACAAAATCTGACTTGGCATCCGAAGCAACATCTACAAAATACTCGATCTGTTCTTCAAATTCCTCGATCGAGGATATACGCCTCATCTGGAATTGGACTGTCGCCACCCGAACTTGTTGAGGTAGCAGCCTATCTTGCCGGGTCGTCCGGTTTGCTGGCATTTGAACTGCCAGAGGATTTTCCCAACGCATGTGTACAGCATGACCGCCTGAGAGTTCATCATTAGGCAAATAGCCATGAAAAACTCCCACCGGCACAAAGCCTTGCTTAATTTGAAAATTAATAACTTGGTCGTTAACGTCCCTTTTCAGCACGGCATCTAGGTAAACTTCCGGGCTCGGAAAAGTTTTTTTTCGACGTTGAAAGCCGGGCATCCGTCCGCCGTAGACGATACCTTTGAGCTCCCAACGACGACATAATTCACGGCGCGCCCTATAAAGACGCTGACCAATTCGTAGTCGGCGATAATCAGGATCAACCGAGACTTCCGTTCCATAAAGGATATCACCGTTCGGATCATGACGGCTGTTAAAACCGTTACTGCTGATCTCGCGCCAGGTGTGCTGGCGAGATGCGAGTTCATCTGACACCACCAACGAGGCACAATAACCAACAACCTTCCCTTCATACTCTGCTAGGAAGCAGCCTTGGCTAAAATTGTTTATCTGACCTCTAATCTGAGCATCTGAGTAACAAAGATCCTCTGTGTAGATCTTTCTAGAAAGATCAGCTATCGCCTTAGCGTCAGCCAATTCTGCTCTTCTTATTATAAGTTTAGCTGAAGCTTCACGCACTATTTAATCCCAGTTGATTAGATTCAAAATTCGGCAAGGAGAGAGCCAATGAACACGCTTTCGCCGATTATCAGCTGGTAACACAGCGCCCACGAATAGGACGCCCTTCAACAAACCCTTCACACTTTCGTTCACCACATACACATTCGAAGGACCTGAATAAACGGTCTTCTGTTTGTTCATAATTCATTGTTACCCAGTCACCTGGATTGATCGGCCTTCGCGCAGTGAAAGTTCGCGTTTCCATATCTACATCACAGTTTGCATCGCATCGATGCAACACCTTACCCATGAAATAGGGATCATGGAGGTAAAGTCCTGGTTTGACTTGAAGAGTAAAGAGAGTGATCTCCGACGTATAGAAGCCTGTGAACCGAAAAACCAACTCGCCTACTGCAAACGACCTTAGAGCCACCACCCCCTCACCGACCACATTACCAATTGGACGTATGGCAAAGGATTCGGGGGTAGGTTCATGCTCAAAAATAGGCGCTGCGTCCGGATAAAACCTGGTCATTTACGTAGTAAGGTCTGGCTATCAATGGATGCAGGTGCAAACCAATCTTTCACCGCCTTAATGACCGTTTCGGCCTTAAAATCTTTGCACGAGAAAACGTCGAGATACATATCGCGCGCCTCATCGTTTGTGTGAATTGTAATCGCGCTGGTCTGAATAAGCTGGACTGCAGAGATACCAACTTCGTCACCACCACCAAAACGCTCAACAAACGGCTCTCCAAAAGGAACCATATCTATTCGCTTTACCATATCGCGGCAGAAATCAGCGATGGCTGTCTTCTCCAAAAGCGCATCATTGCACCCAGCCGCAGTCAAAATGACATGCTTTCCATAGTGCTTCACACCATCAACAACTATTCGTTTATAAGGCATCCGCTAATTTTCTCCGCAAATATGAGGTCTTCATAGCTCTAACCGGGTCGCGGTTAGAACGCCTTGCGGATCGGAGCGGCGACTCTACTTTTGTGATCACCTCTGAGCCCATGGGGCGCAGCTATATCGCTCCATGTATTTTCCATTGCAAGTATTTTTTTATTGACGAAACTTCTTTCATCCTGTGTCCATCCAATTCAATCTGGATAGATATCTTCCTTGGGCTACTGCACCATTTTGTATAGGTTTGACTACCAACTCACTTAAACAAAAATCCAAAAAATGTGGCCAAATGCCCGATTAGAATATTAATCGCCCAAATGATACCGGCCTTTAGGAGGCTACAGATATGCTCGCGGTAGCAAAAATTAAACAAGCGGAAGCCAGCGTAGGTGTGATAGATGCGCCCTCACCAACGCTTAGCCCTGGGCACGTGCTTATTCAGATCACGGCAGCAGGCATCTGTGGGACAGATATGGCAATCTATAATTGGGCACCCAGGATGCAGTCACGCATCGATGTACCAAGAATTTTAGGCCATGAAGCCACTGGAAAAATCATAGGCATTGGTAGTGGCGTCCAGGGACTTGAGGTTGGTGACCGCGTCAGCCTGGAATCCCATATTTTTTGCGGCATATGCCACTACTGCAGACGAGGAGATGCTCACCTTTGCGAGCACCTAGGTTATCCTGGCATCTCTATTGATGGCGGCTTTGCGGAATTAGTTTCGGTACCAGCCCAGATCGCTCGAGTGGTTCCACAAAACATCGACGATAACACAGCTGCTATGATCGAACCTTTTGGCATTGCAGTCCATGCGTGCATGAGCCAGCGAGGTACGGCTGGCAAGACAGTTCTTGTGAACGGGTGTGGACCGATTGGCTTGATGACAGTCGCAGCAGCAAAAGCTCTCGGAGCTCGAAGAATTCTAGCCGTTGATCCAAATCCAATACGATTGGCGCTGGCCAAAGAATTTGGTGCTGATGAGATTGTTGACCCTACCAGTATCGATGTTTCTACCACCGCAAAAAGGATGACCGGGGGTTACGGTGTCGAGGTAGCAATTGAGTATTCTGGTGTCCCATCAGGACTAGATTCTGTACTTGCCTCACTGGAACGGATGGCTGATCTCCGACTGGTGGCCGGACCAGCACATCCACATGCCCTCGACGTCAACGCTCTTCTGCGTACTGGCCTTTCTATATATGGCATTCATGGTCGCCGACTTTGGCAAGACTGGGATCTAGGCGTGAAGCTTTTGGAGGAACGTAAAGTAGACCTGTCAGCTCTAGCTGATCCTGTACTTCCAATGTCACGGGCTTTAGAGGGTTTCGAGGCTGTGAATTCAGGAAGAGCACTAAAGCCTATATTGTTGAATCAATGATTTCCTTCTTCTGAGGCGACCATGCTTTCTTATCGACATCAATTCCATGCTGGCGGCCCAGCAGATGTCCTGAAGCATTCAATCTTAACCATCTTAATTTTAGAGATGAAAAAAAAGGATAAACCCTTTTTTGTATTGGATACGCATGGGGGTGCGGGGCTTTATGACCTAAAGCATCCTTGGGCAGAGAAGACTAATGAATGGCGCGATGGCATTGGCCGGATCTGGGGCGCGACGGATATTCCCGAGACCCTCGCTCCTTATCTCACCACCATCCGTGCATTTAACCAGCACGAGCTGCGCTGGTATCCAGGTTCTCCGGCCATCATCCAACAGAACCTTCGTTCTCAGGATCGCCTTTCTGTTGCAGAGCTGAATAAGGGGGATCTTGAGTACTTAAAGGCCAGATTCGATAAGGTTCCAAAGACAGAAGTGATTGCGGGGGACGGCTTTCATGCGGTTAAGGCCAAATTACCCCCAGTTGAGAGACGAGGCTTAGTTTTCATGGATGCAAGCTTCGACCAACCCAATGAATTTCAAAGAATTTTGGGAGCAGTGCGAAACGCACTTAAGAGATTTCGAACAGGAACGATAGCAGTCTGGCGCCCCATACTCGACGACGCTGCAATGCAAGATTTTGACTCTGGATTCGTCGAGCTTTTACCTCCGGAGACAATTAAGCTTGGTCTAGAGTTGCATCGCGCTCATCAACCAGGACGAGCAAAAGGAAGTGATCTAGTAATCATCAACCCTCCTTTCCGCCTCACCGAAAAGACCAATCCAATGCTCGAATGGCTTTGGCGCAAACTAGCTAAAACTGGCGAGGGAGGCCCCATTCATGAGGTCCTTGTAAGGGAATAGCGGATCATCAATTTCGCCTATTCAAAATTAAAGCGAAGATACCGAATCACAGGGTTACTTGGTTACTGTATTTAAGAAAGAAAAAGGCCGCTGGAATGACTTCCAAACGGCCCTTTATCAATTCTAACACCAAGAAAGATTACGCGGCTTGTTCTTCCACCTCTTCAGAGGTTGGGCCAGAGTCTAATCCCTTGGCCTCAGGATCCCGATCAATCAATTCTATGACAGCCATCGGAGCATCATCTCCGTACCGGAAGCCTGCCTTCAACACACGTGTATATCCACCAGCCCGTTCTTTGTAGCGCTCGGCGAGAGTCGCAAATAGCTTGCGGACCATCTCCTCATCTCTAAGACGAGAGATAGCAAGGCGACGCGAAGAAAGATCACCCTTTTTGCCCATTGTAATCAGCTTCTCAACAACTGGCCGAAGAGCTTTCGCCTTGGGAAGCGTTGTTACAATTTGCTCATGCTTGATTAAAGCAGCTGCCATGTTTGCAAGCATTGCCCGACGATGAGTAGAGGTTCGCCCTAGCTTTGCGGGTCCCTTACGATGACGCATCTAACTTTCCTTTTACCTACTGCCGCGGCGGCTTAGAACGGCTCTTCAAGACGGCGTGCCAGGTCGTCAATATTTTCTGGCGGCCAATTAGGAATATCAATACCTAAATGAAGGTCCATTTGCTCAAGCACGTGTTTTATTTCGTTGAGGGATTTACGGCCAAAGTTTGGTGTCCGCAACATCTCACCCTCAGATTTTTGGACGAGATCCCCGATGTAAATGATATTGTCATTCTTCAAGCAGTTTGCAGAACGGACGCTGAGCTCAAGCTCTTCAACTCGCCGGAGAAGGTTTTTGTTGAATGGTAGCTCAGGAACAGCCTCACGCTCTACAGCTGGCTTTGGTTCCTCAAAATTGATGAACAGCTGCAGCTGGTCCTGTAAGATCCGGGCTGCGAAAGCTACTGCATCTTCTGGGGTAACCGAACCATTCGTCTCAACATGCAATGAAAGCTTATCGTAATCGGTAACCTGACCCACTCGAGTATTCTCTATACGATATGAGACCTGGCGAACTGGACTAAAGATCGCATCCACCGGAATATCACCGATTGGGGCATCCTCCCCGCGGTTCTGAGCGGCAGGTACATATCCCCGACCACTCTCTACCGTCATTTCCATGTGCACTGAAGCGCCGTCATCCAAGGTGCATATAACCAGATCAGGGTCCATAACCTCGATGTCTGGCCCAGTCTCTATCTGCCCCGCTGTCGCAACGCCTGGTCCTTTTGCATCAAGCGTGATGCGTTTTGGACCCTCCGCCTGCATGCGCAAGCCCATAGATTTTATGTTTAAAACGATGTCAACGACGTCTTCGCGCACGCCTGGAATTGAGGAGAACTCGTGCAACACTCCATCGATTTTAACCGATGTCACTGCGGCCCCTTGAAGGGAAGACAGCAGTACGCGGCGGAGTCCGTTACCCAATGTAACACCGAAGCCCCGCTCAAGAGGCTCGGCTACTACAGTTGCGCTGCGGCTTGGATCACCCTTTGGCTCGACTTCGAGTTGGCTGGGCTTGATCAAGGCTTGCCAGTTATTCTGCATGAGATTTATAGGCCCCTGACTGGCTGTGAAGTTTCAAAACTACTTGGCTAGAAAAAGAGATACGTTAGTAACCTGCTCTTGCTACCCACTTTTTTTTGCACGGTAGGAGTACACCCAACCGTACTCCGGAAGTTATACCCTGCGGCGCTTGCGTGGTCGGCAACCGTTGTGAGGAATAGGGGAAACATCACGTATCGCTGCAATCTGGAACCCAGCTGTTTGCAACGCTCGGAGAGCAGACTCACGTCCAGATCCTGGACCCTTCACCTCAACATCGAGATTTTTAACACCATGCTCCATAGCCTTACGGGCACAATCTTCAGCAGCAACCTGAGCAGCAAAAGGTGTTGATTTCCGGCTTCCCTTGAAACCTTGCGCACCTGCCGAAGACCAGGCAATAGCATTGCCCTGCACGTCCGTAATGGTGATCATAGTGTTGTTAAAAGATGCATTCACGTGTGCAACGCCCGACGTGATGTTCTTTCTTTCGCGCCTACGGACGCGCGTAGCTGCCGCGCCTTTTGCCATGGCTTGCTCCTTCCAGATCCCTCTTTGAGGGAATTATTTCTTTTTGCCAGGGATAGCGCGGGCCTTGCCCTTGCGAGTCCGAGCATTGGTATGAGTCCGTTGACCACGCACGGGCAGATTCCGGCGATGCCGAAGACCGCGATAGCACCCTAGATCCATCAACCTCTTGATATTCATCGCTACTTCGCGACGAAGATCACCTTCAACCAAATGATCTTGGTCGATCGTCTCGCGAATATTAATGACTTCCTGCTCTGTCAAATCATTGACGCGGCGATGGGATTCGATTTCGACCTTATCACAGATCTCTTTGGCCTTATTTGGGCCGATGCCATGAATATAGGTCAGCGCGACGTGCACGCGCTTATTCGTTGGAATATTGACGCCAGCAATACGCGCCACTTTACCGTCCTCCTGATGCCGCTTTTCCACGGGGCCAACCGAATGGCAGACCCTTTTAGGAAGCGCGGGATTATAGGGCTTCGCCCCGTTCCGTCAATCCATACCGCTCATAAGAACGGTGTATTTATGCCGCATCTAATATGGCTGCGATGGATGCGGCAACAACTTCAACGCTTGCCATTCCATCTACAGTCTTTAATGCGCCCTTTTCCTGGTAGTAAGGAATAATTGGAGCTGTTTGCTCACGATACACAACAAGGCGATTCCGCAGGATTTCTGCGTTATCATCTGCCCTTGCTCCACCAGACTCTCCTGCACGGTTCGCTATTCTTGCAACCAGTGCGTCCTCATTTACTGAAATTTCTATAACCGCGTCGAGAGCCATACCCTTTTTTGAAAGCAATTGGTCTAACGCTTCTGCTTGAGCTACAGTTCGGGGAAATCCATCAAAAATAACGCCAGTCTTGGTATCATCCTGGTCGAGACGATCAGAAATGATATCTATAACAACGTTGTCCGAAACGAGGTCTCCACGATCCATTATAGCTTTTGCTCTCAGACCAACTTCTGATTGAGCCGCCACAGCTGCTCGGAGCATATCACCTGTAGACAGCTGAATGAGGCCTCGTCGACTTACAAGCAAGTCTGACTGGGTCCCTTTACCAGCACCAGGAGGACCTAAAAGGATGATATTCATCCTCGCCGTCCCCTCAATTTTTGGCGCTTAATCAACCCTTCATACTGATGGGCTATCAGATGCGACTGGATCTGCTGAACAGTATCCATAGTTACACTGACAACAATCAGTAGGCTCGTTCCACCAAAGTAGAAGGGAACTGCGTACTGAGAACGGAGGATTTCGGGCATGAGGCAAACCAGCGCCAAATATGCCGCACCAGCAACCGTTAAACGCTCTAAAACGTACTCAAGATAAAGCGCCGTATTTTTGCCTGGGCGAATACCAGGGATAAACCCTCCGTATTTTCGTAGGTTATCCGCGGTCTCCTCAGGGTTGAATACAATAGAAGTATAGAAAAAACAGAAGAACACAATCATTGAAAGGTAGAGCAAAAGGTAAATTGGTTGCCCTGGAGCCATATAGGCTAGGACAAATTGCAGCCATTCTGGCAAATTTTCATTCGCACCTAGGCTTTGGAATGTCGCGGGCAGAAGCAGCAATGAACTTGCGAATATTGGAGGAATTACACCTGCGGTGTTCAGCTTTAATGGCAAATGGCTGCTCTCGCCACCAACCATTCCATTACCGGATTGTCGCTTCGGGTATTGAACCACCAACCGCCGCTGCGCTCTTTCAACGAACACCACGAAAACGATTACGCCTACAGCCAACACCAGCAACAGAATCAGAAATGCTGCTGACATCGCCCCAGTTCTACTAAGTTCAAACACCTGGGCTAGCGCTTGTGGCAGGTTGGCCACAATACCCGCGAATATAATTAACGAAATCCCGTTCCCTACTCCACGAGCCGTAATTTGCTCGCCCAGCCACATCAAGAACATGGTTCCACCCACGATGGTCACCACGGTCGAGACATAAAACACCGCTCCAGGGTCAGCCACAGCAGGACCATTGGGACCTGTGAAGCTAGCAACTCCACTCGCAAGCCCAATGGCTTGAGCCGCCGCCAACGCAACTGTTCCAAATCGCGTGTATTGATTTAACTTCTTGCGTCCAGCCTCTCCATCTTTCTTCATCTGCTCAAAAGAAGGCAACACAGCCGTAAGCAACTGAACAATAATGGAAGCCGAAATGTAAGGCATTATGTTAAGCGCAAAAATCGACATACGTCCGAGGGCGCCGCCTGCAAACATATCAAACATACCGAGCACACCGGCTCCCCCTGAGGCATTAAAAACCTGAGCGAGAACGGCAGAGTCTACCCCTGGGATCGGTAAATATGTGCCAAGGCGATAAACTACTAGGGCACCAAGCGTAAACCAAATACGCTGTTTGAGCTCTGTAGCTTTGCCAAACGCCGAAAAATTGACGTTGGATGCCAATCTTTCAGCAGCTGAAGCCATTACGACGCAATCTCGTCTGCAGAAACCTGCAGGGTCAGGGACCCGCCTGCTCCTTCAATAGCTGTCTTTGCAGCGGCCGAGGCGCTGTGTGCATGAATGTTAAGCGCGGATTTTAGATCACCCTTAGCGAGAATACGCACAGGTGTTCCGTTTGGACGGGCCAACCCAGCAGCAACAAATGCTTCACGATCTACTACTTGACCGGATTTCAATTTTCCAGCCTCAACTGCACCCTGCAGCGCAGTCAGGTTAACGATTTGGTAAAGGACCTTATTGCGCGGTGTGAAGCCACGACGGGGCACACGCCGATAAATCGGCATCTGGCCACCTTCAAAACCATTAACCGCAACGCCGCGCCGGGCCTTCTGACCCTTAACACCCTTACCAGAAGTCTTACCAGTGCCAGATCCAATACCTCTACCCACCCGTTTCTTGGGCTTCGAGGCGCCAGGATTATCACGAATGTCTTCAAGCCTCATACGGCCGATCCTCTTCCAAATTAGGCTTGCTGGACCTAGATCACTCCAGCACCTACAGAAAATTATTAATTATCAATAACCTCAACCATGTGAGCTACTTTACGGATCATGCCTCGAATTGCTGGGGTATCCTCCAGCTCCCGCTCACGACCTAACTTGTTGAGACCTAAACCGCGCAGGGTCGCACGTTGGCTTTCCTCCCGCCGAATTGGGCTACCAACCTGCCGGACACGCACTGTGTTTTTCTTTGCAGCACTCTTCTTTGCAGCCATCTTACATCACTCCGTCGTAGAGCCTGTGTCGGCTGCTTCGGCCTTAGAACCACGGCGACCAAGTACCTCTGGCACTTTGAGACCACGGCGTGCAGCAACCTGACGTGGTGACTGCGTATTGGTAAGCGCAGCAAACGCAGCTTTCACCATATTGTATGGATTGGAAGACCCAATAGATTTCGCAACGACATCCTGAATACCCAGCGCCTCAAAAACGGCACGCGTGGGTCCACCGGCAATTACTCCTGTGCCCGGAGGGGCAGCACGAACAACGACTTTACCAGCTCCATACTCGCCGGTAGCATCATGATGAAGAGTACGCCCCTCACGCAAAGCAACACGTACCATCTTGCGTTTGGCCTGTTCAGTAGCCTTGCGGATTGCTTCCGGAACTTCACGAGCCTTCCCGGAGCCGAAACCTACTCGACCCGCCCCATCACCGGTTACCACCAGCGCGGCAAAGCCGAACCTGCGACCACCTTTGACAACTTTAGCAACGCGGTTGATCGAAACTAACTTTTCGACAATCTCGCTTTCTTCGCGGTCGCGAGCGCGCTCGCCCCTTGGTCCTCTTGCCATATCGCTGTGCCCTACCTTAGAACTTCAACCCGCCTTCGCGGGCGGCTTCGGCCAACGCTTTAACGCGGCCATGAAATTTGTATGCACCTCTATCGAACACTACTTCGTCAACACCAGCGGCTTTCGCACGCTCTGCAACAAGGCGTCCAATTTCGGTCGCTGCTTCTACACCGGCACCGGTCTTAGAGCGCAGATCCTTCTCAACGGTTGAAGCCGCTGCTAAAGTTGCCCCCTTGGCGTCATCTATGATCTGCGCATAGATATGACGGCCTGATCGGAAAACCGATAGCCTTAAACGACCGCGAGATTTTTTCTTGAGAGCGGAGCGTGTGCGGCGCACCCTACGATCAAAACGCTGTTTAGTGGTAAACATGGCCCATCGGCTCCTGTTACTTCTTCTTGCCTTCCTTACGGAAGATGAATTCTTCTGCGTATTTCACACCTTTACCTTTGTACGGCTCCGGTGGACGGAACGAACGGATCTCAGATGCGATCTGTCCAACTCTTTGCTTATCAGCCCCAGAAATAGCTATTGCTGTCGGCCGCTCACACTTGATCTCAATCCCATCTGGAATTGGAAAAACAACGTCGTGACTGAAACCTAACTGAAGCTTAAGGCTCTTTCCCTCAACCTGAGCTCGGTAACCGACACCATTGATTTCAAGATTACGAGTGAACCCTTCGCTAACTCCGGTAACGAGGCTTTGCGCAAGACTTCTCATAGTCCCCCACATCATCCGATGACGCTCGGGGTCGCTCTTGGGGTTAACCAAAAGCTGACTGCCATCAACCGTAGCACCAATGGTCTCAGCAAGCTTAAGCTGGCGCTGGCCAAGTTTACCCTTTGCCGTGATTGTTTGGCCATCTACGGTCACAGTAGTACCGGATGGAATTTCGATGGGATTTTTGCCCACTCTCGACATGTGGCTATTCCTTATTCCGTCGGCTCTAGAAGACCTGGCAGAGCACTTCGCCGCCAACATTCCGTTGGCGAGCTTCGTGATCTGACAGAACTCCCGACGGCGTCGACAGTATGGCAATTCCTAGCCCGTTACGGACTGGCTTCAAATCGCCAATTTTCGAATAAACGCGGCGTCCAGGCTTCGAGACTCGCTGAATAGTGCGAATAACAGCCTCACCCTCGTAATATTTAAGCTCAATCGCTATCTCACTCTTTCCTCCGTCAAGACCCTTAACGGAATAATCGCGAATATAGCCTTCTCGCTTTAACACATCCAAAACATTGGCACGAAGTTTCGATGCAGGCGACGACACTGTCGCATGCCCTGCACGCTGCCCGTTACGAATGCGGGTTAACATATCCCCAAGAGGATCGCTCATCGACATCAGTGGACCCTCACCAGCTCGACTTTACAACGCCAGGGATCATAGCCGCTGAGGCAAGATCACGAAGCGCAATGCGGGAAATTTGAAACTTACGGTAGTAACCACGTGGGCGCCCAGTGACGCGGCAACGGTTACGGACCCGAGTTTTAGACGAATTACGTGGCAACTCAGCCAATGCCAGCGTAGCCACAAACCGCTCTTCAGCTGGTAAAGACTTGTCATTGACTGTTGCCTTCAGTTCTGCGCGCTTCGCAGCGTACCGATCTGTCAGCTTCTTGCGACGCTCATTATTTTCAATCGTGCCAACTTTAGCCATGGCCCAATCTCCTCAGTTGACGAACGGGAAGTTAAAGCCGCGGAGGAGCTCTTTAGCTTCCTCATCGGTCTTCGCCGTCGTGCAGATGATGATGTCCATGCCCCGGATCTCGTCTATTTTGTCGTACTCGATTTCCGGGAATACAAGCTGCTCCTTGAGGCCCATGGCGTAATTACCACGACCGTCAAAAGCTTTGCCGTTGAGACCACGAAAGTCCCTAACGCGCGGAAGTGCTATATTCACTAAACGATCAAGGAACTCAAACATCCTCTCCCGCCGAAGTGTAACCTTGCAACCTACCGCCATACCCTCGCGAAGTTTAAACGTCGCAATGGACTTCTTTGCCTTCGTAATCACCGGCTTCTGGCCCGCGATCAGGGTTAAATCCTGAACAGCTGCATCAATTTTTTTCGAGTCTGACACAGCTTCGCCAACACCGATGTTGATAACGATCTTATCCAACTTCGGAGCCTGCATGACGTTGGCGTACTGGAATTTTTCCAGCAGCGCTGGACGAACGACGTCTAAATAATGACTTTTTAATCTGGCCATCGTTGCCTACCGATCAAGTACGTCGCCAGACCGCTTGGAGAAACGAACCTTGCGTCCGTCCTCCAACGTCTTGAATCCGACGCGAGTTGGTTTGTCTGAGTCAGGGTCAATATGTGCAACGTTAGACACGTGAATTGACGCTTCCATTTCTTCTATACCGCCGGCGGAACCCTGGGTTGGCTTGCGGTGACGCTTAACCATATTCACACCCTGGACCACTACGCGATTATCAGCGGGGAGAACACGTAATACTTCCCCTCGCTTGCCCTTATCGCGGCCCGCGAGAACGGCAACCTGATCGCCTTTACGAATGCGCTGCATCGCCATCGATCTCCTAAAGAACTTCAGGGGCTAGCGAGATTATTTTCATAAACCGACGCCCTCGGAGTTCACGAACCACCGGCCCAAAAATTCGAGTTCCAATAGGTTCTTGTGAATTGTTAATTAGCACTGCTGCGTTACTGTCGAAGCGAATTGAGGTGCCATCTTCTCGGCGTACTTCCTTAGCCGTGCGAACAACAACGGCCTTATGGACTTCACCCTTTTTCACACGGCCACGTGGTATCGCATCCTTGACGGATACAATGATTACGTCGCCAACACTTGCGTAGCGCCGACCTGTCCCACCTAGGACACGGATGCACTGCACACGCTTTGCACCGGAGTTATCAGCAACGTCGAGGTTAGTTTCTACCTGGATCATTTAATCACTCCCCAGCAGCCTGTTGTTGGCTCACTGCAGCCCAGCGCTTACGCGCCGACAGAGGGCGACTCTCAATGATCTCGACCTGATCGCCTGTCTTAAATTCATTGGTCTCATCATGGGCCATGAATTTCTTCGAGCGTGTGATGAATTTACCATAAGCCTTATGGCGAACCCTGCGTTCAACCCGGACTACAATGGACTTATCCATCTTGTCGCTAACCACAACGCCTTTCAAAATGCGCTTTGGCATATTGCCTTGCCTCCTAGCCCTGAGCCTGGCGTTGCTCAGCGAGCACCGTCAGAATACGAGCGATGTCCCGACGCACCGTCTTTCGGCGCGCCGTGTTTTCCAATTGCCCTGATGCCTGTTGAAAGCGCAGATTAAGTGCCTCTTTCTTAAGGTCGGCCAAAGTTTCCTTTAATTCGTCAGCGGACTTTGCGCGGGTATCTATGGCTTTCATGTAATTAGCCCTCCTGCCCAAGCCGTGTCACAACACGTGTGGATATTGGTAACTTTGCAGCGGCCAATTCGAACGCAACACGCGCGATATCAGACGGAACGCCTTCCATCTCAAACATGATGCGCCCGGGCTTCACACGACACATCCAATATTCTGGTGAGCCCTTGCCCTTGCCCATGCGGACTTCAGCTGGTTTTGTCGAAACCGGTACATCAGGGAATATTCTGATCCAAACCTTCCCTTGACGACGGATGTGTCTGGTCATTGCACGTCGAGCGGCTTCTATTTGCCGGGCGGTAATTCGACCTGGCTGCATGGCCTTTAGTCCGACTGAGCCAAAATTCAGGTCGGTACCCCCCTTGGCGTTACCGTGGATCCGACCCTTATGGGCTTTCCGGTATTTTGTTCGCTTTGGACTTAGCATTGTAGCTCTTCTCTAGGCTTATCGGTCTTGCTGACCGGAACGGCTGCTACCCGTGGAGGGCTGCTGATCCGCCAGGCGTTTATCTCGGGCCATTGGATCATGAGCGATAACTTCACCCTTAAAAATCCAACACTTCACCCCACAAATTCCGTAGGTGGTTTTGGCTTCAGAAAAACCGTAATCAATGTCGGCGCGCAGGGTATGCAATGGAACACGACCTTCTCGGTACCACTCAGTACGGGCAATTTCCGCCCCACCAAGTCGTCCTGCCACATTGAGCCGGATGCCTAATGCTCCAAGCCTCATTGAGGACTGCACAGCCCTCTTCATCGCTCGGCGGAAAGACACACGCCGCTCTAGCTGCTGGGCAACATTCTCTGACACAAGCTGCGCATCGATTTCAGGCTTACGGACCTCTACGATATTCAGAGACACATCTGAATTAGTAATTTTATTCAGATCCAATCTAAGCTTATCGATATCAGCGCCCTTCCGGCCAATGACTACACCTGGCCGAGCGGAGTAGATAGTAACCCGGGGCTTTTTTGCTGGACGTTCTATTAAAATACGTGAAATTCCAGCTTGCGAGAGACGACTGTGCAGGTACTCCCTGATGGCTAAATCATCATGGAGGGTGTTGCCAAAATCTTTCCCCGCGTACCAACGAGACTCCCAGGTGCGGTTAACACCAACGCGCAGGCCTACTGGATTAACTTTATGACCCATTACGCGGCCTCCTCGACTTCTTCGATTTCCCGCACAACAATTGTCAAGTTGCTAAAGGGTTTTTCTACGCGAGCAGCGCGGCCACGAGCACGTGCCCGGATGCGCTTGATCATCATTTGCTTGCCAACCGAAGCCTCAGCAACCACCAAGCGATCGACATCAAGCTGATGGTTGTTCTCTGCATTCGCGATAGCGCTAGACAATGCCTTCTTAACGTCATTCGAAATTCGCTTTCGCGAAAAAGTGAGAGCAACGAGCGCATCTTCCGCAGCCATTCCACGGATCATTTGAGCTACCAAGTTCAGCTTCCGGGGGCTAACCCGCAGATGCTTAACAAAGGCACGAGCTTCGTTTTCTGCTACGCGCGGAGCATTTGGCTTCTTACTCATCAGCCTCTTCTCGCCTTCTTATCCGCAGCATGGCCATAATAAGTACGAGTTGGAGAAAACTCGCCAAATTTATGTCCCACCATGTTTTCGTTAACCGAAACGGGAATGAACTTCTGCCCGTTGTGCACTGCAAATGTCAGCCCAACAAACTGTGGCAAAATCGTTGAACGTCGTGACCATGTACGAATTACGTCATTACGACCACTCTCACGAACGGCATCGGCTTTTTTGAGCAGATAGCCAT
This sequence comes from Alphaproteobacteria bacterium, assembly GCA_030833925.1. Taxonomy (GTDB): domain Bacteria; phylum Pseudomonadota; class Alphaproteobacteria; order Bin95; family Bin95; genus VMCJ01. Next base: position 4,373 of record JAURGE010000027.1, on the reverse strand, counting down.
CGACAAAGGGGCCTTTCCATACGGAACGCGCCATCGCTTAACCCTTCCCGTACCGGCGACGCACAATTTGTGAATCGGACGGTTTCTTCTTACGTGTTCTATGGCCTTTGGTAGGCTTACCCCACGGGGTGACAGGATGGCGGCCACCGGATGTCCGCCCTTCACCACCACCATGTGGATGATCTACTGGGTTCATGACAACGCCGCGTACATGCGGGCGCTTGCCACGCCAGCGATTGCGTCCAGCCTTTGCAAAGGTCTGATTTGAATTGTCCTGGTTTGAAACGGCACCTACGCTTGCAACACACTCCTGGCTCACCATACGGACCTCGCCAGATGGGAGCCTTAGAAGTGCCTGTCCTGCGTCGCGGCCAACAAGCTGCACATATGCACCTGCGGATCTGGCCATCTGACCACCCTTACCAGGCTTCAATTCAACGTTGTGGACGATTGTGCCAACCGGGATGAACCGAAGCTTCATCGCATGGCCAGGTTTGATATCGGCGTTTTCACCCGACATCACAACATCACCGACGTTTAAACGCTGTGGTGCGAGGATGTAAGACAACTCACCGTCGTCGTACTTTATCAGCGCAATAAAAGCCGTGCGATTAGGGTCGTATTCTAGCCGTTCTACGACAGCGTTCATTCCGTCCTTAATGCGCTTGAAGTCAATAAAACGGTAACGTCGCTTGTGACCACCGCCCCGATGCCGAGAAGTGATGTGCCCGTGATTATTGCGGCCACCAGTTTTCTGAAGGCCCTCTGTCAATTCCTTGACGGGGCGCCCCTTCCAGAGCTGAGACCTATCAACCAACACAAGACCACGGCGGCCTGCAGAGGTGGGTTTATATTGCTTTAAAGCCATATTTTCTTACTCCCCGCCTACTCTACAAGCCAGCCGCGAGATCAATTGAGTCGCCGTCTGCCAGAGTGACAATGGCTTTCTTTGTGTCATTGCGTTGGCCAAGCATTCCGCGGAAACGTTTGACCTTACCTTTCTGCCGGATCGTATTGACCTTTGTAACCGTCACACCAAAAAGGCCTTCAACTGCCTGTTTGATCTGAGCCTTGTCAGCATCGATCGCAACGCGAAATGTTACCTGGTTGTGTTCGGCAATCAGGGTCGACTTTTCACTGATAACAGGCGCCCGGAGAATATCCGTCATCTGATTTGGTGTAATTTTTGGGGCCGGGCCCCGAATTGTGCGAGCTCGGCTCATTTCAATCGGGCCTCCAACTGTTCGACAGCGTCACGGCTCATGATCAACATATCGCGACGCAGGATGTCGTAGACGTTAGCACCCTGTTGAGGGAGAACATCAACACCTTCCAGATTTCGTGCGGCTCTTACGATCCCTGTATCGACCTCTGTTCCGCCAACCAACAGGTAGGAACGGGCACCGAAAGATACTAGGTTCTCGCGCAAGACCTTTGATTTGGCGTCTGCGAGGGTTAGAGCATCCACAATTATGAGTTTTCCCTCAGCCTGCTTAGCAGATAAGGCGGAGCGCATGCCTAAGCGGCGTACCTTTTTAGGCAAATTATGTGCATGACTGCGAACTCGAGGCCCATGGGAGACGCCACCACCACGAAAGATATTGGCATTAGCGCTGCCGTGGCGCGCACGGCCTGTGCCTTTTTGCTTGTATATCTTTGATTTGGTGCGAGCGATCTCACCGCGCTCTTTAGTTTTGTGTGTGCCTGCCTGCCGCTTAGCAAGCTGCCACCGAACAACGCGAGCTAAAATGTCTGCACGAGGCTCAATCCCAAAAACCTCGTCTGCAACATCAATCTCGCCGGCATCGCTATTGGCCAGGGTCTTTACTTGGAGTTTCATCGATTATTCCTCCGAACCGTCAGCCGGGGCCTCGACCGGGGCTTCATCGACTACTGCAGCAACAGCACCCTTCGTGCCCGCGGGCATTGGAGCTCCTTCGGGAAGGGGACGACGCACTGAATCACGCAGGTACACAATCCCGCCCTCAGAGCCGGGGATTGCTCCCTTCAATAAAATTAGACCACGATCGCTGTCTACGCGGACTACCTTCAGATGTTGAGCGGTACGCTGTTTCGCGCCCATGTGCCCGGCCATCTTCTTGCCCTTGAACACCTTTCCCGGATCCTGGTTTTGGCCAGTCGAACCATGAGAGCGGTGCGAAATAGAAACACCATGACTAGCACGCAAACCACCGAAGCCATGGCGCTTCATAGCACCCGCAAAACCCTTACCAATCGTGGTACCGGTTACGTCTACGAGCTGGCCTTCGACAAAGTGATCTGCAGATAATTCGGCCCCGATGTCTACAACGGCATCATCGGATACGCGGAATTCCTTTAGCCTCTGACGCGGCTCTACCGAGGCCTTCGCAAAGTGTCCTCGTTCCGGCTGGCTCACGTTCTTTGGCTTCGCCGTGCCGTAGCCGACCTGAACCGCGGTATAACCGTCCCTATCAGACAGCCGCTGGGCTACCACCACATTACCAGACACGTCAATCACCGTGACGGGTACATGTGCGCCCCCCTCACCAAACAGACGTGTCATTCCTAATTTGCGGCCAATAAGACCGGTACGTTGCGACATTGGGTCAGACCTTGATCTCTACGTCGACACCTGGTGACAAGTCGAGACGCATAAGAGCATCTACCGTCTGAGGTGTTGGTTCCACGATGTCCAGAACGCGCCTGTGAGTGCGCATTTCGAATTGATCGCGTGATTTCTTATCAATATGGGGGCCACGCAGCACAGTGTACTTCTGGATGCGAGTAGGTAATGGAATAGGCCCACGAACGGTTGCGCCTGTCCGCTTAGCCGTGTTTACGATCTCGGATGTAGACTGATCTAACACCCGATGATCGTACGCCTTTAGGCGGATTCTAATATTCTGATTATCCATTTTCACGCATCCTTGGTGCGAAGCCTTATGGCCCTCGCTTAAGCGACTATTTTAGCGACGACACCGGCGCCAACCGTGCGACCGCCTTCACGGATCGCAAAGCGCAGGCCTTCATCCATAGCAATCGGTGCAATCAAGTTCACCTTCATTGCAATGTTGTCGCCAGGCATGACCATTTCCGTGCCTTCTGGAAGCTCAACCGTTCCAGTTACGTCCGTGGTCCGGAAGTAGAACTGTGGGCGGTAGTTCGAGAAGAACGGCGTATGACGGCCACCCTCTTCCTTCGTCAGCACATAACACTCACACTGGAACTGGGTGTGCGGCGTAATAGAGCCTGGCTTCGCCAAAACCTGACCACGCTCAACGTCCTCGCGACCAATGCCACGCAGCAGGCAACCAACGTTGTCGCCAGCCTGACCTTGATCCAAAAGTTTACGGAACATCTCAACGCCGGTGACTGTTGTCTTCGCAGTAGTCTTGATACCGACGATCTCAATTTCCTCACCAACCTTAACGATCCCTTGCTCAACACGGCCGGTAACAACTGTACCGCGACCAGAGATTGAGAAAACGTCTTCGATAGGCATCAGGAACGGACGGTCAACAGGGCGGTCCGGCTGCGGGATGTACTCATCAACCGCTGCCATCAACGCTAAAATAGCATCGTGACCGATCTCTTTGTTCGAGTCCTCAAGCGCTGCAAGAGCCGAACCCTTGACGATTGGAATATCATCACCAGGGAAATCGTAAGAAGACAGAAGCTCACGAACCTCAAGCTCTACCAGCTCAAGAAGCTCCTCATCATCTACCTGATCAACCTTGTTCATAAATACTACAAGCGCAGGCACGCCAACCTGACGCGCAAGCAAAATGTGCTCGCGGGTCTGAGGCATAGGGCCATCAGCTGCAGAAACCACCAAAATAGCACCATCCATCTGTGCTGCACCGGTGATCATGTTCTTCACGTAGTCAGCGTGACCAGGGCAGTCAACGTGAGCGTAGTGACGGGCTTGCGTCTCATACTCAACATGCGCCGTCGAAATCGTGATGCCGCGTGCCTTCTCTTCAGGCGCCTTGTCAATCTGATCATAGGCCTGGAAAGTTGCTCCACCTGACTCAGCTAAAATTTTGGTAATAGCAGCAGTTAAAGAAGTCTTGCCATGATCAACATGGCCAATGGTCCCAATGTTGCAGTGCGGCTTCGTACGCTCAAACTTCGCTTTTGCCATGGCGGCCTAACTCCTCAAAAACTTTCTTTCTTGCGTTAAAATTAAGTTTGCTCATCAAGCTAATTTTGCACGGACCTCGTCCGCAACGGCCTGAGGCACCTGTTCGTAGTGATCAAATTGCATACTGTACTGGGCACGACCCTGGCTCATTGAACGAAGAGTGTTCACGTAGCCAAACATATTGGCGAGTGGAACCATCGCCTCTACTACTCGTGCATTGCCCCGACTATCCATACCGGCAACCTGT
>JAURGE010000026.1 GCA_030833925.1 Alphaproteobacteria bacterium | reverse complement strand
AAGACATCGAGTGGGCCGTAGAAGGCCTTGATGGGCTCCGTCGCGGTGACGCGGCAGCGTTCTCCATAGAAGACGAAGACGGAGCCGAGCAAGTGGTTGTTGTGGTGCAATGTCGAGCAACTGATGCTGAGGCCCGAGAGCGGCTCGAGCGCGAAATTGCTGCTCAGACCCGGCTCATCGCTGGTGCAGATTGCAAAGTGGTTCTTGCGCAACCAAGAAGCCTACCCATGACTTCTTCGGGTAAGTTAAGCCGAACATCAGCTAAGGCTAACTACCTTGCTGGTCATTATGACCCACAAAAGAGAAATGTTGCGCTTCGAACCGCTGCGTTTGCATCCCTCTCTGCCTCAGCGAGAGATTAAACGGGCCTGTCAGACAAAGCTTCAATTGCTCCATTGTTGGCGCTGACCGGTGCTGCAGGTTTCCTGGGTGGTCAAATAGCAGCAGAAGCCGAGGCGTCTGGTTGGAGAGTGCGAGCTCTAGTGCGTGGTTCGGGCCGAAAGAAAGTGCCTGGTGTAGTCGAGCTGGTTGAGGGAGATCTAGCGAACCAAGAAGCTCTCTATCGCCTGGTGGATGGAGCCGACGCTTTTATTCACAACGCTGGTCTTGTGCGGGCGAGAAACCGTTCTGCTTTCATGGCAGTCAACAAGGATGGGACGGCAGCGGCGGCAGAAGTATGGAGAACATCTGGAAAACCAAATGCGCCCTTCGTGCTAATCTCCTCACTTGCTGCAAATCGGCCGACGATTTCGCACTATGCCGAAAGTAAGGCGGAGGCAGAAAAAGAGGCGACAAGTATTCTTGGTGGTAGACGTTTTGCTATATTACGTCCCCCTGCAATTTACGGCCCTGGTGACACAGCAACCCGTCCATTATTTCGTGCCATTGAAAGAGGAATAGTACCTCACATGGGACCGAGGGATGCACGCTTTTCAATGGTCTATGTAAATGATGCCGCTTCCGCAGCGCTGACGGCGTTGGATGTAGCAAGCAACCTTGGTCCCAAATTCGAGATAGACGATGGCACCGGCGGGCATACTTGGGATGATCTAAGGGCTGCGGCAGAAGCGGCAGCCGGCCGTAAGTTGCGATATGTTGCCGTACCTTCAACGCTATTGATACTGATGGGTGGTATCGGTTCACTGGTTGGACGATTGGGGTTATCAACGCCATTTCTCACCTATGGCAAGGCCCGCGAAATTTTGGTTGACGATTGGCGCGTCAATCCGGCGCGGTTTTTACCGAACTGGAAGCCCCATACTTCTCTACAATCGGGCTTCAGTAAGACGCTTGCATGGTATAGAGCTCATTATTGAAGAGATCCGTTCTAAAACGGCGGATTTGGCGGTGCACGTTAGGAGCATTTTGTATGACTGTGGCAGACCAAGATCTGATTGCTGAAATTAGTGAAATGCTCTCAGGACTTAACAAAGCTGGTATCGAGATCACGGCGGATACAGATTTTAACGCAGACCTCAACGTAGACTCAGTAGCGGTAATGGATTTCGTTCTTACGGTTGAGGATCGATATGATATCTCAATTCCAATAAACCAGCTGAGTGAAGTTAACACAGTTGGTCAATTTGCCGATGTTGTTGCAAATGCTCGGGCGGCCTGAACTGAAATGGATCTGTTTGACAAGTTTAACCCGATAAAAGAAACCTACACCGCCTTAACATCAGGCGGTGGTGATCCCTTTGGTGTAGCCTTTGACCGTATCGCCTCGCCGACTATTGGTGTGATCAATAATCGTGAGATTGTGTTAGCGGGTACAAATAATTATCTCGGATTGACTTTTGACGATGCCGTGATCGCCGCAGGTCAAGAGGCGTTGAGAACGTTTGGCACTGGAACTACAGGGTCTCGTATTGCAAACGGTACTTTTGGCCCGCACCGTCTGCTCGAGGAAGAGATGGCCACCCATTATGGCATGTCTTCTGCCATCGTTTTTACTACCGGCTATCAGGCGAATTTGTCGGTCGTCGCTGGTTTGGCGCAAAAGGGTGATCAAATATTTATAGATGCAGACTGCCATGCCAGCATTTATGACGCTTGCCAGCTTTCTGGCGCGGAAATTATCCGCTTCGCTCATAATGATCCAACTTCGCTTGACAGACGTTTGGCCCGCTCGGATCCAAATAGTTCTAACAAACTTGTCATCGTTGAAGGCCTCTACAGCATGTTTGGCGATGTTTCACCGCTTGCAGAATTTGTTGAGGTGAAAAATCGACACAAAGCATATTTAATGGTCGATGAGGCCCACTCATTTGGCGTTTTTGGGGACCGCGGTCTTGGCTTAGCGGAAGCTCATGGAGTACTGGACGGCGCTGATTTTCTAGTTGGCACTTTCTCCAAAAGCTTAGCTGGTATTGGTGGTTTTGCTGTATCGAACCATCCTGACTTTAACTTTCTGAGAGTTGCAGCAAGAGCTTACATGTTCACTGCATCATCCTCTGCAGCGAGCGTTGAGGTTACAAGGGCCGCTTTGAAAGCAATTGCTGCAAGACCAGAGTTGCGAACGCATCTTTGGGAAAATGCCAGACGACTTCATGCGGGCCTCAAGGCGAAGGGCTTCGGACTCATGGCCGAGCCAAGCCCTGTTGTCGCCGTAGACTTCGGCGATCCCGCAAGAGCTGCTAGAGCTTGGAATGCGCTATTGCAGCTTGGTGTCTATGTTAATCTCGCAATTCCCCCGGGCACTCCGAACAGCAAAAGCTTATTGAGATGTTCAGTTTCAGCGGCGCATACCTCGGATCAGATTGATTTTGTCATAAATTGCTTTGAAAAAGTGGCAGAATTGGTCTAGCGCCTAGCAGGTTTCTTGCTGCCAAGAGTTCCACACTAAAAGACTTGAATTCCATAAAACAGCTGACTTCATTGACGTCAGCTTCCTGGGATTTAGCAGTCGGTTAACGATTATTTTTTCTTGTAATTGTGTCGCCGTCATTTCTGATAGGTCGTTGAATCAACATGCCTATGCCAATTTTAAAGTTCTTGAGCGACAATGCTCCCTGGCTTGGCGCTGGTGTTTTGATGACCTTAAGTTCGTCTTTCGGTCAAACATTTTTCATTTCAATTTTTGCTGGTGAAATCCGTGCAGAGTTCAAGCTCTCCCATGGTGACTGGGGAGAGGTATATACAATTGGAACGTTGGCCTCCGCTGCAACCATGATGGTAGTTGGATCGGTCGCAGACCATATGAAAGTTCGAAGGCTAGCCGCATTTGTGATGGTTGGATTGGCGGGTATGTGCTTTGCAATCGCTATCACCGACGTTGCTTGGCTATTGCCAGTTATGATTTTTGGTCTTCGCTTCTTTGGTCAGGGGATGTTGACCCACATTCCAGCTGTTGCGGTTGGTAGGTGGTTTCGCGCAAATCGGGGCCGAGCGATATCCATCGTATTCCTTGGGCATTCCTTCGGGCAGGCGCTATTTCCTGCAGCTTTCGTACTATTAATGTCCGTCAGTAATTGGCGGACTGCATGGATGGTTGCTGCTCTTCTGCCACTGATCGCTATTCCACCTCTTCTTGTTTTATTAAAGCAAGAGCGACGTCCACAAAGTCTCGCGTTGGAGGCAGGTGGTAAAGGAATGCGAAACATGGATTGGACCCGGTCCCAAGTTCTTCGACATTGGCTTTTCTGGGCGACATTTCCTGGTTTTCTTGCTCAACCGATTTTTTCAACCGCATTAGCTTTCCAACAGGTTCATTTGTCAGAAATCAAAGGCTGGAGTCATGCAGGTTTTGCAAGTCTCTTTGCGGTGATGACTATCGCAAACATAATTGGCCTTTGGATAGCTGGTGGTGCCATCGATCGTTTTGGGGTGGCACGAGTTGTTCCATTGATGCTGGTGCCAGCTGCACTTGGATACTCTTTAATAGCTGGAGTTTCTGGGCTTGACGGCGCAGCCGTCGGCATGGCGCTTGTAGGATTTTCAACAGGCGTTATTGCGGCGGTGGGTGGGGTGTACTGGCCAGAGGTTTATGGCTCTCGCTATCTTGGATCGATTAGGTCGATGGCAACCGCCATCATGGTTTTTGCAACTGCTTTGGGGCCTGGCATATCCGGTTATTTAATAGATGCAGGCGTAGATTTTCGCCTTCAATTGTATGGCATTGCCATATTGTCTATCGCAGCATCGGTTAGTCTTGGGTTCGCTATGTGGCGTGCATTGCCGCTACTTAAACCTTCAGCGCTCTAAAAATAGACAGCACTCGGCATTAGAAACTACATGCCTGGTAACGCCTCCTAATATCATTTGACGGATTCTGCTTTGGGTATAGGCACCCATCACTATGAGGTCGGCATTGAATTCACCTGCAGCTTCTAGCAGGTTGCGTCCAATTTCTACAGGAGCATCTCCCGAAACTTCGATAGCTTCCGATGCAATATTCCGCCAGGCCAACCGCTCTTGGACCCTTTTTAGGCTTGCCAGGCCGTCGAGCCATCCCGGCATAGAAACTATCCGGACAGCTGATGCAGTTTCCAAAAAAGGCATTGCCGATGCGATGGCTCGTGCGCATTCTGCCCCACCATTCCATCCAATCAGGATACGTTCGCCGATCGAATTCGGGGCCTGGGTGGGAGCTAGGATAACGGGGAGGCCTCCTTCGAAAACTAGGGCTTCGAACATAGCTGTAGTCGAAGCTTCGGCACTCATTTGCGGTCTAGGAGCGACGGCCAGATCAGCTGTGCGCGCCCAAACCGCCGCCCTTTCATCATCCCGGCCATTATCTTCCCGCCAGGCTACGCTAAACCCGGCTTTGGGTGTCTCAACTAGGGACACACCATTTTTTTCGATGAGGGACTTGAAAAGAGCATTGGCAGCATTCTCACGCTTGCCGCTATCTGTAGCGGCTGCTGCAACTACCTCGTCTACTAAAGATCCCGATAATCCCTCACCAACGTAGGGAATAATCTGTCGAGGATCCGTTTTGACATGCAAAACGTCAACGTGGGCAGAAAATTTTCGACCAATTAAAAGGGCTGTCTCCAACGCCCCGCCTGCAATTTTTGCATCACTTAGAGGTGCCAGTATATTTGCATAAGTCATTTTGCCCTCATCAGTTGAGGTTAAATTTTGACTATCTTGCTAGATTTTATGATGGATAACCAGCGTAGTGACACACAAAAACCAGATTTACGGGAAAAGCCTTTGTGTATGCCATTTACCTTTGTCAATTGAATAGACGACGCGATCATGAAGCCTAAATGCTCCGTCACGCCAAAATTCAATTCGTTGCGCTTTCACCCGAAACCCTGACCAGTTCTCCGGCCTTGGAGGCTCTTCGCCTTCAAAGCGTCTTTCCATTTCAGCTACCCGAGATTCAAGAACATCACGACTTTCTAGGGGTTTAGACTGATCGGAAGCCCATGCCCCAATTCTGCTAAGACGAGCCCTAGAGGCAAAATAGGCGTCTGCTTCCGCATCGGTGACTGGACTGAGGGGGCCTTCGATACGGATCTGACGCCTCAAGGATTTCCAATGAAAGAGAAGTGCGACGTTGGCGTTCACCGCAATTTCTGATGCTTTTCTGCTTCCCAGGTTTGTGTAGAACACAAAGCCATCGTTATCATGGCCCTTGAGGAGGACCATCCGCACAGATGGCCGTCCCATGCCGTCAGCTGTTGCAAGTGCCATGGCCGTTGGGTCGTTTGGTTCTGAGTCCACAGCTTCTGACAACCATTTTTCGAATAGCTCGTGAGGATTTTCGACGATCATGTTATCCATTGGTCACGGATCCTTATAACCACGCTTTCAGAGCGATCTAGGCCTAAAGTTACGGATCTAGGATGCGACGAAACCGCCATCTACGTTGTAGTTGGCTCCAGTGACAAATGAAGCACGGTCAGATGCTAGCCAACAAACCATCTCGGCAATTTCTCTTGGCTGCCCCATGCGTTTAGCTGGAACGCGAGAAAGTACCTGTTCGCCGCGCTGTGACATGGTTTCTCTTGTCATGTCAGTTTCAATATAGCCGGGGCAAACAGAGTTCACCCTGATATTGTCGGGTGCATATTCAATAGCTGCAGTTTTAGTTAGTCCAACAACACCGTGTTTTGCCGCTACGTAAAGGGATGTGAATGGCAGACCTGCGAGGCCAGCAATTGATGCGGTGTTTATAATTGAGCCACCTTTTCTGGCATCAGACATGGCTCTTAGTTCTGCTGCCATACAGGCCCAAACGCCCTTCAAATTGATGGCTAGCATTTTGTCGACAGCTTGTTCAGGCCAATCTCCGGTGCGTTTGCCCTGAGCACCAATTTGATAAGGTGCGATACCTGCATTGTTAAAAGCACAGTTGATTGCGCCGAATGAGTTGAGGGTGAATTCCACTAAGCCATCCACGGCTTGGGTATTTGTCACATCACAGACTTTCGAGAGAGCTTGCCCCCCTTGCTTGTTGATGAGAGTAACGGTCTCTGCCGCCCCTTCTTCATTCAAGTCAGAAACAACAACTTTAGCTCCCTCTTCAGCGAATAGAAGGGCTGTTTCGCGCCCAATCCCCCGAGCACCGCCAGTAATGAGTGCTACCTTTCCTTCGAGCATTCCCGCCATAGTGAATTCCCAATCAGTATTTAGTTTTTTAATCCAAGGATTGACGCAGCCATCGCGCGTGGATCCCGCACAGGCCAAGTGCCGGCGTCGACCTCGGCAAGAAACCGATCAACGATCGCATTAAAAGCTTGCGGGTCCTCTATGTTAATGGTGTGACCACAGTTAGGCATGATGGCGAGCGCTGCCGTTGGGATTGCTTGCTTCATCATGATGCCAGGAAGAAGGCACGGCCAGTCTTCATCGCCAGTGAGAATGAGGGTAGGTGTTTTAATCTCTGCCATTTCTTTTTGAAGTTCAAAAAGGCTTGGCCGCTCACGCTGAACGCCGAGCATAGTGCGGGCAGCACCGTCGGTTGAGTGCTCGGAGAGCTGGTCTTTGAATTCCTGGAAACCTCTTGGGTTTTTATTTAAAAATTGCACGCGCGTTGGGCCCATGGAGTAGGCTTCGGCAAAGGCCTGAGCACCTTCTTCTTCTATAAGCTTGGCCGTTGCTGCAGTTTCCTGGCGGAATTGATCGCGTTTGTCTGGCTCTGCGCCGTAGCCACATCCAGCAACGGTAATCGAGTGAGCACGATTGCCATGAGCCATACCAAAGTGCAGTGCTGCAAAACCCCCCATAGAAAGCCCTACGACATGTGCTTTTTCTATCTGGGCAGCATCCATGACAGCGATAATGTCGTCCCGCGCAATGGCTTGGCTATAATGGCCCGCCGGCGGCACATCTGATGGGGGGTATCCCCGAGCATTATAGGAAACACACCGATATCGCCTGCCGAAGTGGCGCATCTGTGGCTCCCATGCCCGCATATCGCCGGCAAATTCGTGCACAAAAATTATTGCACGACCCTCTCCAGTTTCCTCGTAGTAAAGTTTGGTACCATCACTGGCAGCAGCAAGAGGCATATGAATTTTCCTTTAAATTTTTCTGGTGGAGCCATCAGGCATTCTTTGAAACTAGCAAGATCTATCTTGTTATCTATTCCATCAATTATTAACTCTAGAAGCAGTTACTTCCTCTTTTGCGGCCATCTGAGCCTTCAATTGTTCAGGCGTTAGGCGAACAATGTCTTCGTTTTGATGGGCGTAGAGGTCGAAAGGCTCCGTTGAAAGCTCTTCCAGTTTTAGTCGTCCATTAAGCACATCTTGTTTCCATTGCTGGTGAGCGGGCTCTTCTTCATGGAATTCAGGCATAACTTCTTTGGCGAATAAATCTAAACTGTCACAAATATCTTTATGTGTAGTTTTACCTGCTTGGTTGAGCAGAATGACCTGGTCAACGTGTGATCGTTGAAATGCGCGAAGCTTGCGACGGATTGTTTCTGGTGATCCAACGAGTGCGTTATCTACAGCCTGTTTGGCCTTGTCTGAGTGCTGCCAATCTTGATATGCGCGCCATAGGTCACCTTTGCCCGGCGCATCCACTCCGTGGCGGCCGTAGTAGGAGAGAGCAAATATGAAGAAGGTCCAACCCGCTGCTTTTTCCCTAGCTTCCTCGTCGGTCTCAGCACACATAAAGCCTGATACCATCGCAATATTTGGATTGGCGGGATAGTCACAGAGGCGGTCCGGGTATTTAAGTAACGCGTTGTAGTAACGGTGGACCCACGCTTTGGCAGCTTCGGGCGAAACAAAGGTAAAGCCAAGTGCTCCCATGCCCCATGCACCAGCCTGAGCAATTGTCTGAATGTTTGAGCAGGCAACCCAAAGAGGTGGGTGAGGTTTTTGTATCGGCTTCGGAACAACATTGCGTGATGGGAACTTGTAATATTCACCATCGAATGACCAATCAGTTTCGCTGAACATTGGTATTGTTGCCCGAACCGCTTCGATCCATCGCTCACGCTTATCTCGGACTCGAATATTAAAGGGATGCAGTTCAGCGGGTCCTGCCCCTTCACCCATCCCAAGTTCGACCCGACCGCCTGAAACTAGATCGAGCGTTGCTACTTTTTCAGCAACTCGATGCGGTTGGTTAGTGGTGAGTTGGACAATGCCATATCCCAACCGGATATTCTTAGTACGCTGTGAGGCAGCTCCTAAGAAAACTTCAGGTGCAGCAGAGTGGGAGTATTCTTCAAGGAAGTGATGCTCAACTTCCCACGCGTAATCATAGCCAAGCTTATCTGCTAGTTCGATTTGAGAAAGTGCGTTTTGAAAAAGTTGATACTCAGAGTCATCTTTCCATGGCCTGGGTAACTGCATTTCGTAAAAAACACCAAATTTCATTGATCTTTACCTCTTGGCTGCACTTTTCCCACGCTGAGGCACTGCTTCTTCCAGTCTCGGCATAATTTCTACAAAGTTGCATGGCCTGAAGCGATTATCCAGCTGATAGGCCAGGATGTCATCCCAGCCGTCTCTGCAGGCGCCGGTCGATCCTGGCAATGCGAAAAGATAGGTTCCTCCCGCAACGCCCGCTGTAGCGCGGGACTGCATCGCTGACGTGCCAATTTTCTGAAAGCTTATCCATCGAAATGCTTCGCCAAAGCCATCGATACGCTTCTCGTAAACACTTTCGAAGGCTTCTGGCGTTACATCTCGGCCGGTTACACCTGTGCCACCTGTAGAAATGACACAATCAACTTCCGTATCTGCTATCCATGATTGAAGTTGGGCTCTGATTAAGCTTACGTCGTCAATTATAATCTTTCGATCAATGATGCGGTGACCGGCCGACTGCGCACGATCAACCAAGATTTTACCTGACGTATCAGTTTCTAGCGTTCGTGTGTCGGAGACCGTTAGGATTGCAATATTAACAGGTACGAAAGGACGACTTTCGTCTAGGCCAGGCATAAACTCCATTCCTTAGTCTAAAGATTAAGGTTTTCTAAACTAAATAAGACTGGTTTGGTTTACCTGCCTGCGCAAGTCCTAGGGGGTGTGAAAACTTTACTAAAAATAAAAATCTGTTTCGGTAACACGCGTGCCGGCCTCTAGTTTGGCTTTTTATTGATCGTACTTATTCTGAGGCAATCAATTCCATTCTTCATATTTTGGCCAATCATTGAGAACAACGTCATTGCGGGTCAGTAGATGCTTGCCTAGCTGTTCCCGGTAAATCCAATAATTTGCCAAGACCCGTTCAACGAAGTTTCGTGTCTCTCGGGAGGGAATTGCCTCTATGAAGAGCAATGGATCCCCATTAGCCTTCACCGTTCGTTGCCAGCGTGTAAGGTTTCCAATACCTGCATTGTACGCAATCGCTAGCTCAAACAGACCGCCGTTAACTGCTTCTTTAGCTAGAAGGTAGTGGATATAGCGGGCTGCGATAGCTACGTTTTGCTTCGGATTAAAAAGTCCGTCTCTTTTGGAGCCGACGAATTGGTTTTTCCCCAATGCGTAGTTCGCAGTTGCCGGCAAAAGTTGCATTAGGCCTCGAGCGCCCGCCGAGCTAGTTGCACGAGGGTTAAAAAGGGATTCCTGGCGCATTAGAGCACTAACAAGTGCAATGTCTAATCGATCCGATAAGGGGGGTTCCCAAGGGGATATAGGATACAGGCCAGCTGGAACTAATTCTCCCCCCGCCTGTTTGATTTGGTTGGCGGCTTTAATGGCAGCTCTCGGTAATTTTTGGGTAACAGAGACTGTCAAAATAGTCTGGAGAAGGTCTGAATTTGCTCCGTCCACTAGCTGGTGTAGCTCCTGATCCGCACGCCAATGATCACCAATCTGTAAAAGTGCAAGAGCTCTTTTACCAGTATTGATTTTTAAAAGCTGATCAATATCTTGCTGCGTTAGAGAGGGCGCCTGCCAGTTGAGAGAGTTTGGCTTATCAAGAGACTGAAGAGCTAGTTGGCCATAGAAGGTGAGTTCCTCCTGCGCGGCAATCTTTAACCAATTTTCAGCGTCAGAAAAATTACCTTGTTTTTGGTGAATGCGACCTGCCCAAAATGCTCCAGCTGCCGAGGTCCAAGGTGTTGCCCCTTTTGCCAATGCGTTGGCTTCAAAATGGCTGACGGACTGATCGAGTTGGCCAGAACGAAAAGACGCAAGACCTGCCACCCAATGTGCTTGTCCAACCTCAGTTCCAGAACGTTTTGCCGCTGTGGCAGCCAAGACGTATGCTGCTTCATCTTTGCCAGCGATGAAATACCCCATAGCAACGTGAGCAGCGAGCACGTCTTGCTGGAAAGCCGATAGGGTCTTCGTTGTTTTTTTGCTCTTCAGCATGCGCGCGGCTTGATCATTTTTGCCGCTGCGAACAAGTTTGCGGATTGTTCCCGCAATTTGCTCTTGCCTTCCAATAAATTGATCGGCTTGCTTCGTACTGTCACTCACTAATGCAGTACTTTGTGTCGGATCATAGATCGGTTTTTTTGGTTCGTTGGCCTTTTCGGGCTTACGTTTCATTGCAAGACCGTAGACGCGGAAAGCTTCCGGGTGATCGTTGTAACTCGCTAGCCAATCTCGAAGCTCAGAGAAACGAGACCTATACGCGGTCGGGTGCATGAATCTCTGAAATTTTACGTGTCCAAGGAGCACCTTATCCTGGAGCTTACTAATTTCCTTATCTGCCTTTTTGAGGAGGCCTTTGTCCTGCGCAGAGAAGATTTTCTGATAACGTATGGCATCAGCATCTGAAAGAACATCAATCGTTGGCGCAGCTGCGATTGGCAGCGTGAGCATGATTGATGTCAGAAAAAGGATAGATGAAAGCCTGAAAACCAATTGGTTACTGCTCATTCTGACTTAAGGGACTTCGTCTGAAACGTTTAAATCAAAGTGGTGGGCGCGGAAAGACGTGAATTTCTGCGAAAAGAAAAGGTGCCTTAAAAAGTTCTTGATGTGGCGCTGCTAAAACTGTGAATGTGATGCTGTAATGAATGACTTTGACCACGCCGATTGGCTTAGATTGGGAAGATAAAATGATCAAAGTATGGGGTCGCCACGACGGATCCAATGTTATCAAGGCAATGTGGTGTATCGGTGAGCTTGGTATTCCCTATGAGCGGATCGATTGGGGTGGAAAATTTGGTGGTAACGATGATCCAGAATACCGTGCTAAGAATCCTAATGGTCGCCTACCGACAATTGAAGAGGAAGACGGTTGGTGCGTTTGGGAATCAGGAGCGGTTATTCGCTACTTAGCAGCTAAGCACGACTTTGGGGGCCTTTACCCGTCAGATCTTCGTGAAAGAGCCGACGCGGAACGTTGGATGGACTGGAGCTCCCTCAACCTGGCTCCGTTCAATGTCGTTTATTTAGATTACCACTTTCGACTCCCAGAATCGGAACGAGATATCAAGACTGTTGAAGCTGCTATTAAGAAGACAACCCCGTGGTTTGATATTCTGGATAAGCATTTAGCGGGCAGAGATTTCGTCGCGGGTAACCGCCTCACAATTGGCGACATACCGGCGGGAGTATTGGCTCACCGTTGGATGACTTGGACGCCAGGGGAACATCCGTCGCACCCAAATGTCGATGCATGGTATGCACGCCTATGTGAAAGACCGGCATACATAGAACATGTTATTGAGAAGACTAATAAACCAAAGCGCTAACGCCTTCTCTCTAACCGATATTGAAGCGGACCTTAGAGGGATCAGTGAGCTTTTTCAGGTGCAAGTGCCTCTAAAGAACTGAGAATTGGGGTGATGTCCCCTTTTTCGATAACAGCGTGGTCCATGATAGGTTGAATTGCGACTTGGTCAGCGCCGGCATCTAGGTGTTCTTGGATCCTGGCGTTGATTGCATCTTCGTTGCCCCACGCAACCATTCCATCCATAAAACGGTCAGACCCGTCGCCGGATACGTCGTCTTGAGTGTAGCCAAGGCGGAGCCAGTTGTTCCTATAATTCGGTAACGTTAGATACCGGTTAAGTTCCATGCGGGCGAGCCGCCTTGCTTCGCTTGGGTCAGTGACCAGCGCCACCTTCTGCTCTACTACAAGGCGACGATTAGGTCCTATTTTCTGTCGGGCTAAAACTGTGTGGTCCGGGGTGACATTGTAAGGGAGTGCGCCTTGCGCGAGCTCACCTGAGAGCTCCAGCATCTTTGGCCCAAGGGCGCCCAACATGATGGGTAAATTGGTGGATTGTCCGAGCTTATGCTGGATCGCATATATTGCCTCTAAATACATGCGCATAGCCGGCAGAGGTTTTTCATAGACGTGTCCCCGCGTTCCTTGCACTACAGGAGCGTGCGATACACCTAAGCCTAGGGTAAAACGGCCACCTGAGATTTCATTGAGGGTGCGAACGCCATTACCTGCGGCAGCTGGGTCTCGAGCATAAATATTTGCAATTGAAGAGCCTACATTCATTCGCTCCAATCGGTGGAGCAGGGCTGCCCCAAGGACCATTGACTCCGAAACAGCCGATTCTGGATACCAGAATGTATCGTAGTTCAGCATTTCCGCCTTTTTTGCGACTATAAAACCATTATCGTAGCCAAGACGATCCAGGGACTGCCAAATACCAAGCTGTTTAGAAAGCATTAGGTTTCTCCATTCAAAAACCAATCAAGTGTGCACGCGGCTTCGTCTTGAGGGAAGACATGCGCGCGATCTTCGAGTTCGATAAAGGTCAAACGAGCGCTCTTAGAGCGGAAAGCATCTTCTGCTATGTGCGCCACGTCTATTGGGAACATCCAGTCTCTGGTTCCGTGTGTGATCCGGATTGGCACAGCTGACAGCCGATCGCTAGAGACAAATTCCAGAAGCAAAGGGTGAAAGCTAGCGGCAAAGGGCGCAATGTGTGTTGCCAGACTTCCATCGGGCAATCCTGAGACGTAGCTGAAAGTGCCTCCATCGCTCATGCCTGTCATTAAAATTTTGCTGCGATCAAGAGTTTGAGAATTCTCAACCTCATCAAGTATCCGACTGATGTTGGGACTATCCAAATCTTCTCCGGTTATTGCCCAGGTTTCGCCTATTGCGGTAGGCGCAATTAGCACAGAACCCGAAGCGCGGGCAGCTGGAAGCCAACTCCAGATAAAGTCTGGCCCGCTGCCGCGCCCTCCGTGAAGCGCCAAAACTACCGGGGCAGGAACGGTAGGGTCCAGATACTCTGGGAGATACACTGCATATCCACCTCTAATTTCGCCGCCTACACCCAAGCATTCTCTAAAGCCCGCATTCCCCTCTGTTTTGTCGTACGCAGCATCGAGTTTTGATAGAAGATCTTCATCTTCTCGTCTTTCATGGGGGAGATAATATTGACTTATTGGGGTCGACATACTCGCTAGTGGGTAGAGTGTGCGTTCGGCTAATAAGTGACTTTGAATGCTGCGCCGCGCGGCACGCAGGGCGTCAAATCCTTCAACTGTGGAAGCCTCTTCTAACCCTCGATATGCGAGTAAGGTAGCCGTTGCCGATTGATCAAAAAGCGTCTGAAAGTTTACTAGGTCTTTGGGCCATTCTGCAGATCTGAAAGATGGGAGAGCGGCTTTTAGTGGGCCCGCATGGTCGTTAATTGCATTTACAAGATTATTGATACCGTAGGGCTCTAATCGCTGGCGGGCCCAAGTTAGCGTGTCCATGGCTTGAAGAAGTGGCAGCAGCGACGTTGCGATAACATCTAGCAACTCATTTTTTTCAGCCATCAAGAGATGGCTTTATAAATAAGACCTAAGAATTCGTCTGTTTTCTCAGGTCTCAGCCAGCGAGACACCACTACCAGATCGCGCTCAGGGTCAATCCAAATAGAATTGCCGCCGGCGCCGACTGCTTGAAACGGACCTTCTGGAGCATTTGCCATTCGAGCGCGACCAGTATTTAACCACCAAAGCCAGCCGTAAACGGGATTGACTGGTGACGGTGTTGTAGCGTTTCGGATATAATCTTCTGAGATCAATTGGCGGCCATTCCATCGACCGCCTCGTGCCATTAGCAGTCCAATGCGTGCCTGGTCTCGCGCAGAAATGAACATTCCGCCACCCCAATGAGCTCCCCCTGAAACAGACTGCATTAGTGTGCCGTTTATCTCCATCCAGCTATTGTAATAGCCATGCCACTCCCACGTTTTGCTGGCACCAATTGGATCCATAATTCGAGTTTTTATTACTTCAGGTAGTGGGCGCTTTAGGACCTGGAGTGCAGCTAATGCTAGACGGTTGACCCGGACGTCATTGTATTCCCAATAGGTCCCCGGGGCTTTAAGTGGACGGGCTTCTCCCTTCCGACTATTCCTTCCCTCAACTGATAGGTCACGGTTGCGGTCTACAATGTCCGGTTTTCCCCATAGTTCTCCCTCCCATTCGCTTGTGAGCTGCAGCATATTTGCCCAGGTAATGGGGGCGTTTTGAGCGCTATCAAAACCACCGTCATCTACAAGTGCACCAATCCGATCTTGTGCGTCCTTTATAAGCCCGTCATCCATAGCTAGGCCTATCGTCATTGAAATGCAGGACTTAGCACACGAAAATGTCATGTCCGGGCGACTGGTGTCTCCCCACTCTGCTGCAATCTTACCGCCCAGCACTATTAATCCGGCAGGACCACCGCGCGGGCGGACGTGGCCAATGATTTCATTCCAGGGTGGCGGTTCAAAATGGCCTTGCCCAATTACCTGGCTGAGATCACGAGACCAGGGTGTTTCGTTTTCTTCTGCAAAGCGAGCAGCTTCTGAAAAAGTAGTTTTGAAAGCAGAGGGCCAATTCGGTCCAGCAGGGGGGAATATGGTCATTGTCTATTTTCAAACATTTCATAATTAAGTTTTGGAGCTGACCCAAACCAAACCGGGTAGTCTCGGTGATCTTTGAGATCATTTTCGGTATTGGGATGAAGCAGCACCGTAAGGTCACGACGATTGAGGGAAAACCAGGAAGTAGCTTCTGCTAGCCGTTCATTCGGGATTAGGACCTGAAAACTGCCATAGGGGTGAGGGCCAACGGGCTGATCATGCATACGGCCTATTTGTAACCCTGGCATTGCTGTTGCTATTTCTTTGTAAAGCGTCTCAGCCGTCGCTTTGGATGCCGCCTCGTAATAGACGTGAATGTGCCAGTCTTTGATGATATCTATGGTTGATGTGGTCATATTACTAACCTTCAGTCTCGGTTTGATGCCACATCGCGAATGGCGGCAAGAGCCGTGTCTATGCCCGAAGCATTAACGTCCAGATGGGTTACAGCACGCATCAGATCTCTTGGGCCATATCCTGCTCCAATGCGAATGCCCTTTTTCAGCAATCTCTCTGACATCTCATAGGTATCGATACCAGTGCCAGCAGTATCAAAAAACACCATGTTGGTCTCAGGTTCTTCTGGGTCTACTTCGATACCTGGGATTTGCATCAAACCTTGTGCCAAGCGCTTTGCATTTGTGTGGTCTTCGGCCAAGCGTTCAACATGGTTTTCAAGAGCGTAAACGCCAGCGGCAGCGATTATTCCGGATTGTCTCATGGCGCCACCAAATTGGTGTTTCCATCGCCAGCTTTCCTCAATGAAATCCCTTGAGCCTACGAGAACCGCACCCACTGGGCACCCAAGTCCCTTCGAAAGATCAATCCAGGTAGAATCACAATTGGTTGCAAAGTCTTTTGCTGAAGTTCCTGTCGCTGCAACGGCATTCAGTAAACGCGCGCCGTCCATGTGCATTGCAAGTCCATGTCGTTTAGACGCTACTGCAACGTCCTTAACTTCATCTAACGTCCAGCAAGCCCCTCCGCCAAAATTACTCGTTTGTTCAATGGAAACGACTTTTGGGACTGGTCGATTGTGCTTATAGGGCTTCATTGCTTTGTCTACAGCAGAACCCGAAAATACACCTCGTCGTCCGCCATCGAGTTGTGTAATCATGCAGCCTGAAAGTGCTGCCGGGCCGCCAGCTTCTGCATGAATGGGATGAGCGAGCTGATCCATGATAACGCTGTCACCTTGGCGACAGTAAACACGGTATGCGATTGCGTTGCACATTGTACCCGACGGAAGGAAAACAGCACTTTCGTGCCCCGTAAGTTCTGCAACCATTTCAATAAGTTTATTTACAGTTGGGTCTTCACCCGCCTGTTCGTTGCCAACCTCGGCATTAGCCATTGCTTGGCGCATGGCTTTGGTTGGTCGGGTTATAGTATCGCTGTAGAGATCGACGGCGAGTGCTGTCATTTGTATGTCTCCGGACGGCACGTGGATAACAAATTGATAGCAGGGCTGAGGCGCACTGCGAAGCGATGCAAACACTGCATGTATTTTTTGAAATGAGCCACTTGGGTTTCAAGATTACGATTTTACTACGAGTGTTGGCTGCCGCTTTACACCGTAATGATCGACTTTAGTTCTGGTGTTGCTCCGGCTTTAAGCTTGGTTAAGTCAGGCTTTGGCCTTTGTAGGCCGGGAATATTAGCTGCAGCTTGCTGAATGGCATGAGCCGCACCCAATACGAAGGCATCGTCTTTTGCAGGGCCGATAACCTGCAGGCCGAAAGGCATCCCCTTCTCATCCACTCCCAAGGGTATGGATGCGGCTGGGCAAGTAGTTAGCGTGATGCCAAAGGTCGGAGCCAGCCAAGAAAAGTATGACTTAAGTTTCTCACCATTCATCTCCTCCAAGTAGAGTTGTTCCCATGGGAAAGGTGATGTTGGTGTCGTGGGCGCAATTAGAAGATCAAAGTCCTCGAAGAAAGTTTCTGTCCGCCTATATAGTTTGGTTTGCTCAACTTCAGCTGCGGCCACATCTGCTAAACTCATAGTTGCGCCTTGCTCATAGTTGGCTCGCACATTAGGTCCAAGCAGATTAGGATCTTGAAGATAGGCCTCGGTATGTCCAGCAACGAAGCTTAGTGCTCGCAAAACACTGAACGTCTTTTCCGCATCGCCGAGATCTGGGGTGTCTTCGATGCATTCCCTGAACAGGCCTTTTATTTGTTGAACTTTATTACGAAAAGTCGTTGCGTAGTTATGATCTACGGGTGCAAAGCCTAAGTCTGTTGACCAAGCAACACTCAGGCTGCCCAAGTCAACCTGAAGTGGTGTACTAAGGTCTCTAGGGTCGATTGCGATGCTCAATGGATCGCGTGCGTCGTCAGCGGTTTGCATGGCTATCAACATACATATGTCTTCAATTGACCTGCCCATTGGACCGTCGACGCTTAAGGGTGACCAACCTTGAACACGCTTTTGCGTTGGAACTAGGCCTGGCGTTGGCCGGAAACCCGATACCCCACAATAAGCCGCTGGAATACGAAGAGACCCGCCCATGTCCGAGCCAGTCGCCAATGGCATCATTCCACACGCAAGGGCAACTGCTGATCCTCCGGATGATCCACCTGCGTTCAGGAGTGGGTTAAATGGGTTTCCTGTTGCCCCCCAAACTTGATTTCGAGTATTGGCACCTGCGCCAAATTCTGGCGTATTAGTTTTGCAGAATATAATGCCGCCGGCCCTTTTTATGCGGGCAACCATTAAGTCATCTTCTTCCGGCACATGATCTTTGAATTGAGGAGAGCCATAGGTGGTTCGAAGGCCCGCCGTGTTTTGAAGATCCTTCACGCCGATAGGCAGACCATGAAGAGGAGGCAGGTCATCTCCTCGAAGGACCATCCGTTCTGCCTCTACAGCCGCGACCCTTGCTCGATCAAAATCACGAGCACAGATGGCATTAACCGCTGGGTCGACTTGTTGAATGCGCTCAATGCATGCCTCAAGAAGTTCTACTGGAGAGATCTCCTTAGTACCTATGCGTCTGCGCGCTTCCTTAGCCGATAGTTCGTTTAAACTTTCATCTTTCATAAGGGATCTCTCATTTATTTGGTTTCTTCGTCACGCTCTCTGGTCTGAGCTTCTACCGATGCAATCGCAGTCATATTCAGGACGGTACGGGCCGTTGCTGCTGGTGTTAATACATGGGCGGGCCTGGCAACACCTAAAAGAATTGGCCCTACATGCAATCCATCTGCCGCACCTTTGGCGAAATTAAAAGCAATATTAGCCGCATCTAGCGTAGGCATAATCAAAAGATTTGCCGCTCCCTTTAACTTAGCAGATGGCAAAACGCGCTCTCGTATTTCCGGATCAATTGCTGCATCAGCGTGCATTTCGCCTTCAACCTCGAAGTCAAGTTCCATATCCCTTATGGCGGCCATCGCCTCACGCATTTTTGATGCCGAGGGACTATCACGACCACCAAAGTTTGAGTGCGAGATTAAAGCTACTTTCGGGGTCATGCCAAAACGTGCAAGTTCGCTGGCGGCGAGCAGCGTCATTCGCACGATATCCTCAGAAGTAGGATCATGATTTACATACGTGTCACAAATGAAATAGGCACCAGACGGCATTATCAGACCACTCATAGCCGCCAGCTGGCGCACTCCATTTGCTTTTCCGATGACTGCTTCAATTAAATTAAGGTGCTGTGCATAACCACCGTTCAGGCCACAGATCATAGCGTCAGCATCGCCGCGTTTTAATGCAACGGCGGCTATAGCACTAGCGTTGGAGCGGATAGCAAGCCTAGCAGCATCTGGGGTCACGCCTTTGCGGCCCATCAAACTGTGGTAGGTTTCCCAATAATCTCGATAACGATCGTCATATTCAGGATTAATCAGTTCAAAGTCGTCGCCAGGGCGAATTCGAAGGCCTAGCCGTGTCAGACGAGATTCAATCACACGGGGACGTCCAATCAGAATTGGCTTTGCAACACCTTCCTCAATTGCAGCCTGAGCAGCCCGAAGAATACGTTCATCCTCACCTTCAGCGAAGATTACACGCTTAGGATTTTCCCGCGCCTGCTCAAAGATGGGCTTCATAATTAAACCGGATCGGAAGACGAAAGCATTGAGCCTTGATTCGTAGGCTTTCCAATCTTCTATGGGGCGTTGAGCAACGCCAGTTTCGCAGGCTGCACGGGCAACCGCAGGGGCAATTTTTAGTATAAGCCGTGGGTCGAAGGGTTTTGGGATTATGTAGTCTTTGCCGAAAGACAGTCTCTCGCCTCCATACGCGGCCTGAACGGCCTCTGACTGTTCAGCCATGGCGAGATCGGCAATTGCGTGGACGGCGGCTAGCTTCATTTCCTCATTAATCTCTGTAGCACCTACGTCCAGTGCGCCTCGGAATATGAAGGGAAAGCACAATACATTGTTAACTTGGTTGGGGTAATCGGAGCGGCCGGTAGCAACCGTTGCGTCCGGTCGTACTTCGTTTACTAACCCTGGATCAATTTCAGGATTAGGATTTGCCAGTGCAAGGATAAGCGGATTAGCCGCCATTTCCTTTACCATTTCAGGTTTCAGTACATCTTTAGCGGACAAACCCAAAAAAATATCGGCATTTGGTATCACTTCAGCCAACGTGCGTTTGTTGGTGGCTTGGGCATAGACGGATTTCCACTCGTCCATTTCTTGTTGGCGGCCTTCAAAGACGACGCCAGCAATATCAGTTACCCATATATTCTCTTTCTTGACACCAAGGATTATCAGCAAGTTAAGGCAGGCAATTGCTGCGGCGCCTGCTCCTGAGGTTACCACTTTAACTTGACTTGGGTCCTTTCCAACCAGCCGCAATCCATTCATCACAGCTGCAGCCACTATGATAGCGGTACCGTGTTGATCATCATGAAAAACGGGAATTGCCATCCGCTGGCGAAGCTCCCTTTCAATGATAAAGCACTCTGGAGCCTTGATGTCCTCTAAGTTTATGCCTCCAAAAGTAGGCTCAAGTGCCGCTACAACATCACAAAAGCGCTCCGGATCTGTTGCATCAACCTCGATATCAAACACATCTATTCCAGCGAATTTTTTAAAAAGAACCGCCTTACCTTCCATTACGGGTTTAGATGCTAGTGGGCCGATGGCACCAAGTCCAAGGACGGCTGTGCCGTTGGATACCACTCCGACGAGATTTCCTCGGCTAGTTAAATTTGCTGCTTCTTCTGGGTTCTCCAAGATTGCTTCGCAAGCGGCCGCTACACCCGGGGAATAGGCAAGCGCTAAGTCACGCTGTGTCCCAAGAGGTTTTGTAGCCTGAATAGAAAGTTTTCCGGCTGGCGCGCGCCGATGATAGGCAAGTGCGGCAGCTTTTAGTGCATCGGCCATGCTGCGAATAACTCCATTAGTGATGCTAATTCTAAAGATAAGCTTGAAGTTTCAGCGTCGGAAGTGGGATTTTGGATCAGTAACTATTTATTGCGAGCAGCGAAGAAAGCCTTGATGAATGCTTGGGGTTCACCATTGGAAAATGCTGCTTGCTGTCCAAGCACGCCTGATCGAAAAGCTTCATCAAAGCCTTTCAGTGCTACCTCTCTAAATCTTTGCTTTGTTCTGAGCCACGCAGTGGGCAGTTTTCTAGAGAGATGAAGAGCGGTCTCTGCAGCTGTATCAATTACAGCTGCAGCTGGCACGACGCGGTTAAGAATACCGAAACGTTGAGCCTCGTCGGCATCCATCATACGACCAGTCATGGATAGTTCTTGGTTTAAGGACCAAGGGAGATGTAGGCTCATCCAGTAGGAGCCCATCACACTTGGGATGCCGGCATTGATCTCTGGTTGTCCAAGTTTTACGCCGTCGTGTGCAATGCGAAGATCGGAAACAAGTGCGATTTGAAAACCGCCGCCCGTTGCCACGCCATTTAAACCAGCAATGACAGGTTTATTCGTAAGTAAAATTTGTTTGTAAACGTTACAGATTAGCCCAAACCAGCTTTCAATATCCTCAACTTTTACAGATTGGGCTTCCTCTAGGTCCACGCCTGCACAAAATGCACGATCGCCAGCACCGGTGAGTACTATGCCTTTTACTGCCGGATCAGCATCCAGTTCAATCAAAGCTTCGGCTGCGTCCTTGGCTAAATCACGACTGATGGCATTTAGAGAACTGGGGCGGTTGAAGTAGAGTACAGCTACCTCTCCACGGCTATCGATTTTGACAGTATCCGTCACCTGCAAATCACTCAGGGAATGGCAGTGGTTCGCCGTCAGGAAGAGGCACCGCGGCTACGTTCAAGGTAAGGCCCACCAGTGTATAGTAACCACATGCACCAACAATTTCGACTAGGCCCTCTTCGCCAAACATATCAACTGCCTTGCTGAAGCTTGCGTCGGAAATACGTTTTGTATTGAGCAATTCCGTTGTAAAGGCGTGAGCCATAGTTTCATCTTCAGGTGCGTCATCAGGTGTTCCACCTTTACGAATTGCCTCAAGAGTTGCTGAGGATACTCCTGCTTCAAGGGCAATGCGCGCGTGTGCGAACCACTCATACTGTGCACGGATGCTGGCTGCAGTTGTACAAATAACGACTTCGCGCACGCGATCATTTAGGCATGAACGGAACCTTACGTGTGCGCCGAGGTCTTGAGCTATTGCTGCAAATTCAGGACTGCGGATCCATGCTCCAAAAGGGCCGCGCACTCCTCCGCGGGGCCCATTTTTCACCATCTCGATAACTTCTTTCTGTCGTGGTGATAGATCCGCGTCGTTTGGGAGTGGTAGGCGAGTCATATTTCTAAATCTCCATAAGAGTGAGTCGCTTAATAAGGAAACAGCTTTACTCAAAATTAGATCTTGATCCACCGCTTTATGTGGGAGATCGACAAAAGCCGCCTTCTTTAAATTGATCTGACTTAAGAGGGGCCGTGCACAGGAAACATTAGCAATTCGCCAATAGCGACATGCGAAGGTTGTTCCAGCGCAAAGATAATAGCTCTAGCTACATCATCCGCTTCTAGGACTGCCGGGAAACGCTCATAGAAACTGGCTGCCTTCAATTCATCATCATGATACCTCGCTTGGGCAAAACCAGTTCGAGCAACACCAGGTGATACTTCGATGACTCTTATCCCACATCCTTCGTAATCAGCGCGGAGGGCGCGCGTTAGCCCGTTGATAGCAAATTTACTTGAGACGTATGCTGCATCGTGGGCGATGGCAAAGTGGCCGGAGGTCGAGCCAACATTAACAATATCACCGGAACCACGTTGCAAAAAATGTGGCGCGAAGGCTCTCGCGACGCGGAGCATGCCTACGACATTTACTTCGATTATGCGCGCCAATTCATCAGGTTGGCAGTCATCGAGTCTCTCCCTACCACCGGTATCATGCCCAGCATTATTAATCAGTGCAGAGACGTCTTGCCATCCTTCAGGCAGTTGAAGTGGTAGCGCGGAAACGGCATTGCCGTCAGTTACGTCCAGTTTCCAGGGCAAAAAATTTGATCCGAACCTCGTGGCCATGGTTTCTAATTTTTGCAGATTGCGCGCAGCTCCCACTATTTTTGCCCCGCGTGCGATAAGCATTTCTGCTAGTACAGCGCCGATGCCGCTTGATGCACCAGTTATGAAGATGATCTTCCCTTTGAGGTCTGTGCCGGCCATTAGATAAACACCGAATAACCGCCATCAACGGGAATTGATGCTCCAGTTACAAAATCTGAAGCGGCACTTGCAAGAAATACTGCCGTTCCGGCATGGTCGTCAGGTACTCCCCAGCGGCCTGTTGGAGAGCGACTGAGTACCCGTTCGTGCAGGCCTGGTACCTGTTCTCTAGCTTGCTGAGTTAGTTCAGTATCAATCCAGCCAGGCAGAACAGCGTTGCATTGTATATTGTCCTTTGCCCATGCGCAGGCCAGCGACTTTGTAAGTTGAACGATTCCGCCCTTTGAAGAGGCATAAGGTGAGGAGAATGCTGCTCCAAAGAGTGACATCATCGAACCGATATTAATTATCTTACCACCTTTTGTTTTGAGCATCTCAGGATAGGCTGCTTGAGACGTGACAAAAGCACTAGTTAAATTAGTCTCAATTACCATTCGAAATTCATCGAGGCTGATGTCTTGAGGCTGTTTACGAACCGCTGTGCCAGCATTGTTAACCAGGATATCTAAGCGACCGAAACGCTTAACGGTGTCGTTAACCATTGCTCTACAAGCTTCGGGGTCAGTGATGTCGACAATGAGACTATCTGCCTCTACGCCGAAGCTCTTTATTTTTTTTACAGCTTCACCATTCTTATTGGGATTTCTACCAGCGACCATAACTTGCGCGCCAGCTTCTGCCATGGCTGTGCCAAACGCGAGACCAATGCCACCATTGCCCCCAGTAATTAAGGCTACACGTCCCGAAAGATCAAAAAGCCGCATATCTCTTTCCCGTTCTTTGTTCGTCTAACGGGAAGCATATACTAATCCGAGCTCGGTGGGTTGGGCGCCGGTAACAAAAAAGCTACAATTGTTGCCATCGCTAGTGGTGCTAAAGCTAAAAGCCTAAGCATGTCGTCATAATTGCCCCAATTATCGATTGCCCAGGCTAGCGGTAGCGGGCCTATGCTAGCGCCTACTACTAGTATCATTTGGCCTGTGCCTTGAATTTCTCCCAAATGCCGGCGGCCAAAATACCTAGGCCATAAGTAGCCAACGTAGGTCATGGTGATCGCGTTGTTGACGCCAAAGATTACTCCAAAGATGACAGCTGAAGCTGTGTTGGTTGCTAGGCTTACAGATATCAGGGAAGCTGATTGCACGAGCAATCCAAGAAAGAACATCCACTTCGTCGGGACGGTATCAAGCAAGCGGCCGATGACAGGCATCATTAGAGCGGCCGTTATTCCTGTCACCGTGAACATTGATGCGGCAGTACCTGGTTCTAGACCATGGGATTTCAGAATACCTGTGAATTCTACATGAAGAGCTGTCATGAGCAGAGACATGCAAAACATGCCTGCAACTAGAATGTAAAAGGCCCGCATTTTCAGGGCTTCGTCTTTAGTAAACCCGGCAAGAGATTTACTTGCTTCTCCTGCTGCTAAGATTTTATCGCCATCTGGCTTCAGGCCTACGTCCTCGGGCCGGCTGTGCAGAAATAGCAGGGCAGGGGGCAGCAGGGCTAAAATGGTGATTAGCCCAAGGGCTATCCACGCATCTCGCCAGCCAAGTTCTGCGATCAACCATTGAGTAAGAGGTGGATGAATGGCTATCGATATTGGAAAGCCCAAGGCCATTATCCCAAGGGCGAAGCCTCGCTTCCGATCAAACCACTGGGATGTGATGTTGGCACAGTTCATCATCAGAGAGCCTTGCCCTAGAAATCGCAGAGCTCCAAATGCGATGGCTAAGAATATCCATCCAGTCGCTAAACTGGTTACGATCGCGGCCAACCCAACGCCAGGGATTATGAGCCAAATCATGCGCGCGGGCCCAAATTTATCTATTAGCCGACCCATTCGTGGCAATAAGAGTGCGGCGATCAATGTAGCTGAGCCATAAGCAGTCGAAATTTGGGTTCGACTAAGACCAAGTTCAGCTTGCATCGGGTCGAAAAACAGACCGATTAGATGAGACTGACCTGGACCAGTCCCAAACATTGCAAGGGCCGCTACAGCTAGGATGGTCCAGCCGTAGAACATACGCCCCGATATTACTTGGAACAGACGAGTGCGAGTGGAAGTGAGAATGGCGATCTCCGTCAGGCTGGCCGAATGATTGTGCCGTCGCCGCGTTCTGTGAAGATTTCAAGTAAGATAGCATGAGGTACTCGGCCATCTAAGATTACAGACGCCTCAACCCCTTCCTGCACCGCATCGAGGCAGGTCTCGATTTTTGGGATCATGCCGCCCTTAATGATGCCGTCGCGTATCATTGAGCGGGCTAGGTCAGCAGATATATCTTCCAGGCGATTGCCGTCACCGTCTAATACACCTGCTACATCAGTGAGCATTAAAAGGCGCTTAGCTTTTACTGCTGCCGCAACCGCTCCGGCTGCAGTATCAGCATTAATGTTATAAGTTGCACCTTCATCATCAAAGCCAATGGGGGCTATCACTGGAACAACACCTGTTTTGGCGAGTTGGATCAGAACTTCACCGTTTACTCGCTCTGGATCACCCACATACCCAAGATCAATGACTTTCTCGACATTGCTGTCAGTCTCGCGAGCAATGTGGCTGAGCTTCTTTGCGCGGATGAGGTCGGCATCTTTTCCTGACATGCCAATAGCACATCCCCCTGCGCGATTGATCGCGGCAACAATACCTTTATTGATTGCACCGGCTAAAACCATTTCAACAATTTCTACCGTAGGCTTATCGGTGACCCGAAGGCCGTCGACAAACTCACTCTCTATGGCTAGCCGCTTAAGCATCGCTCCAATTTGCGGGCCGCCGCCGTGCACAACAATTGGGTAGGCCCCGATTTGCTTAAGCAACACGATGTCACGAGCAAATCCGTCAGCTAACGCCTGTTCGCCCATGGCATGGCCGCCGTATTTGATTACTATTATTTCACCGGCGTACCGACGCATGAAAGGTAGCGCCTCAGACAAGACATCGACCCGGATATTGCGATCTTGGTTTTCTTTCGACATTGCTCTTCCTATTCTGCGAACGCTGCCAATTGCGCACGCAACTCCGCTAGGCCAAAGCCTTTTTCAGAACTTGTAAATACAACCCAAGGATGAGCCGCACGATATTTTGCGGCTGCGGATATTGTTGCCTTAAGTGTGGCCTCTGCTGCTTCGGCTTTCAACTTATCTCGTTTAGTAAGCACGACTTGGAATGATAGTGCCGCTTCGTCGAGAAGTTTCATCATCTCATGGTCGCTGGGCTTCAAACCGTGTCTTCCATCAATAAGTAGACATAGGCGGGCCAACTTTGAGCGCCCCCGCAGGAAATCCCGTGTAAGTTGCGTCCAATCCCTAATTTTACTTTTCGAGGCGCGCGCGTATCCATAACCAGGAAGATCGACAATCCGAAGTCGGTTTGCGAGGTCAAAGAAGATAAGACTCTGCGTCCGGCCAGGGGTATTGGAAGCCCGGGCCAAATCTTTACGCCCTAAAAGGGCATTAATAAGACTAGATTTTCCAACATTTGACCGGCCAGCAAAAGCAATTTCAGGTAGATCGGCCGGGGGAAGGTTATCGAGCGACTTCGCTTCCCAGAGGAAAGTCGCTTCTGCTTGGAAGAGCTTCCGACCGGCTTCTATTGTTTCTGTTGTCAGGCCGAACATTGCGTCGGCTGTGTTGTTCATTGCTCATGCACCTCAGCCACTATTACTTTTCTTCGCAGCCTCCGCTTTAGCGTGGGCGCGGCGGCCAATGGGAACGCCCTGCCGCTTCATAATAAATGCCTGTTGGGCAATAGATAAAAGGTTGTTCCAAGTCCAATAGATAACCAAACCAGCAGCAAAGCTGGCTAATAGGAATGTGAAAATAATAGGCATGAAGGCAAAGATTTTTGCTTGGACAGGATCTGTCGGCTGAGGGTTGAGGCGCTGTTGAAAGAACATAGTCAGGCCCATTGCCAGAGCCCACGCCCCGATATTGAAACCACCTGGAATAAAGACTGACGGATCATACGGCAGCAGGCCAAACAGGTTAAAAACACTGGTAGGGTCTGGTGCAGATAAATCCTGAACCCATCCGAAGAAAGGTGCGTGTCGCATTTCGATGGTAACAATTAATACTTTATACAGCGCGAAAAACACCGGTATTTGAATTAGAATTGGTAAACAGCCCGAGGCAGGATTGACCTTCTTCTCTTTATAAAGAGCCATCATCTCTTGGTTTAGCTTTTGACGATCTTCACCGTACCGCTCGCGTAATTTAACCATTTCGGGCTGCAAAGCCTTCATCTGGCTCATAGATTTGTATGATTTATTTGCTAATGGGAAGAATGCCAATTTTATTAGGACGGTGAGAGCCATAATCGCTAGGCCAAAATTACCAAGAATGCCGTACAGCCATTCCAGTGTATAAAAGAAGGGCTTGGTTAGGAAATAAAACCACCCAAAATCAATAGATAAATCAAAATTATGCACACCAAGTTTTGTCTCGATGTTATCTAGAAGACGTACCTCTTTGGCTCCGCCGAAAAAGCGGTGAGTGAATTTGGCCGACCCGCCTGCTGGGACACTCATCGCTGTTTCAGCAACATAATCAGTTTGAAAACGGTCTTGACCGCCCTGACCATGATACATGAAGCGGGCTTTAATGGCTGTATTTTGATCAGGAATTACGGCGGCTAGCCAATAAACATCCGTTATGCCAATCCAGCCACCGGTGGAGTTTTCCTGCATGACGCTTTTGGCACCATCGTCCATCAGATCGCTGTAGTTGACCTCTTTAAGGGAACCGCCAAGAACACCAAGAGGACCTTCGTGAAGCACGAACAATTGCGTAACTTTTGGTTTTCCTGTTCGCGAAACAAGAGCATATGGCGTCAAAGCAGTTGCTGCATTGCCTGGATTGCGAACCGAGTCTTCAACCGTAAACATATAGCCATTATCGAGGCTGATTTTACGTTCAAATATAAGACCCGTGCTTCCTGTCCATTTCAGAAACACTGGATTTCCTGGGCGTAGTGGGCCGCCGCTTGCTTCCCATAAGCTATCTGCTGATGGCGTTACGTCCTCACTGCCGCCAATCCAACCGAATTCCGCGAAGTAAGCTTTTGGGCTTCCACTTGGGCTTAATAGGGTTACGGGCGGACTGTTTGCATCTAACGTCTCTTTATATGTGGAGAGAGTTAGGTCATCGATGCGCGCGCCCTTTAAAGAGATCGATCCGTGCAGGCGGTCGCTAGAAATCTCTAACCTTGGACTAGCTTTGACGGCTTGCTCGCGAGATATTGAAGCCGCAAGCGCCTGGCTGATCGCTGCTGCTGGAGCTGTACCTGCGGGCACACTGGCAGACGGAAGCGCTACGTCAGACGGAGCATTAGCATTAGAATTTGTCGCCGAAGTTTCTGCTGTCTGACCTGCCGGAGGTTTGGGTGGCGGAAAAAGTACATTCCAACCAAGCAAAATACCGATAGAAAATGCCATCGCGAGCAACAGGTTGCGTTGTTCCATCCCTATCAGGTCCTAATCATTTCAAAGTGCAAAGGAAAAAATACAATTAAGAGTGAGGTGGTTTGGCCGAAGGAACTGGATCGTACCCGCTATCACCTCCTGGTCGGCAGCGCGCCAATCGCCGCATCGCAAGTATGCCGCCCTTAAGAGCTCCGTGAGAATCGATAGCTTCCATCGCGTAAGCTGAGCAAGTTGGCTGAAAGCGACAGGATATCGGGGTAAACGGTGATATGCCGTACCGGTAGAGAATTACCGGTGCTTTGGCGATCCAAATGAGAATGCGCTTCATGCCCTACTTCCCTTCCAGGCGTTTGCCAACCTCTTCGAATGCCCGACGTAGATCACCCATGATTTGTCCAAAAGATGCATCTACAGTGGCTGCTCGGCCGATCAACACATAATCACAGCCTGGTATCGCTAAGTCGGAAGCAATTTGCGAAGCCGCTGCCTTTAATCTGCGTCTTGCACGATTACGGGCTACAGCGTTCCCCACTTTTTTTGAGCAGGTGAAACCGATGCGAATCCTTTGATCCATAGGCTCGTTCTCGTCGCGTCGCCGGCCTTGCAACCCAACTACTGGGCCTCCAGATTTTCGGCCACGGGCCGCCATGAGAAAGTCCCCACGGCGTTTTAGGCGGCCTATGTTGGTCGCCCGCCCCATCATGTTTAAGCGGTCAGGCGCTTGCGGCCCTTAGCTCTGCGGGATGACAGTACGCGACGTCCGCCAACTGTAGCCATCCGCGAGCGAAAGCCGTGGCGGCGCTTGCGAACTAGCACGCTTGGCTGGTAAGTGCGCTTCATGGGATCCAACTCCAAACTTTTGCCGCTCGATTAAATTAATAACGCGGCGTCTTATTCATTGTTCAATAGCACTTAATGCGAAGCGAGGCTTATAGTCGAAAGCTAGCCTACGGGTCAACGCTCTATGTAGTCTCTTGTGCAGCGTTAAAGGCAGATTTTTGGCTGAGCGCACGTTTTTTTAACAAGATAATGAAAATTATGGAAAATCATCCAAAAACGTCAAATTTAACATCATCGAAAAACAGTACCCGTCCTCATTCGGGTCCTGCTTGGAAACGATTTTTACCAATTGCCAGCTTAGCTTCTGGGTTTGTCATCTTTCTGATCATTGGGCCAAGCGATTATTCAGATCTCCAAAGTCTGGCAGATAAGCGCATCGAGCTTAAGAACTGGGTGGGTTCCAATTTAGTTTTGGCTGCGGCGGTCTATATCGTTGCGTACGTCTCATCCACAGCTTTCTTTTTGCCGTTTGGAACAATAATCACGCTTGCCGGGGGTTTCTTATTCGGCACTTTTCTAGGAGGCACACTGGCAATTATTGGAGCGACAATCGGTTCTTCAATTCTGTTCATTGCCGCTAGAACTGCGCTTTCGGCATATTTTCAAAAGCGGATTGGACCGCACGCTTCAAACCTTCGCAAAAGACTCAACGAGAACGCTTTTTATTACTTGCTAGCCCTCCGCCTTGCTCCAGTATTTCCATTTGCAGTCGTAAACGTCGCTCCGGCACTGGTAGGCATGCGTCTTCGAACTTACGTGACAGCGACTTTCATTGGCATTATTCCGGCGACTTATGTCTACGCTAGTGTTGGGGCTGGGCTCGATGCTCTGTTCTCTTCTGGCGATGTGCCAGATTTAAATGCTGTCGTGAAATGGGAATTTATGCTTCCACTGTTTCTTCTTGCCGTGTTGTCATTAGTCCCAGTTTTATTGAAGCGCGCTCGCAGGCAAGAATAATGGGCGGCATAGAAGGCCTAAAAATTATGGTAAATCTTTACGCTAAACGTTGGGTGGAGACAGTTCTGATATGAGTGCGAACCGACCGGAAGGCAAATGGGATCCTGGCCAGTATCTTCGTTATGGAGGCCACCGCCTTAGACCAGCGATAGAGCTTTTTCAGCGAATTGATATGGATGCGCCAAAGACTTGCTACGATATAGGCTGTGGCGCCGGCGAAATCGCCATTGCCATGACGGAGCGTTGGCCATCTGCTGAAATAATTGGTCTGGATGCCTCTGCAGAGATGTTAGCTAAGGGCCGTTCAGCCGCCGGGGGAGAGAAGGTTCAGTGGGTCGAAGCAGACATAGTCGGCTGGACCCCAAATAAGCTAGCGGATGTTATATATTCCAATGCCGCATTGCATTGGATTGATGGTCATGAACATTTGTTCCCACATCTTATGCAACAGTTATCGCCAGGAGGCATTCTAGCAGTGCAGATGCCATTATCTTGGGGACAAATGTCTCACCGCCTTCTCCGAGAGGTTCTTGCAGACGGTAATGGCGGGGCAGGATATGGGACGGAAGAGCTCCGACAAAGTGTTGGCCGCAAATGGGTAGATGATGGTGATGTTTATTTTGATCGACTGAGACCTTTTGCAGATCACATAGACATCTGGGAGTGCCATTATCTACAAGAACTTTCGGGAGATGATCCGGTCTTGGAGTGGGTAAAAGGCTCAGCTCTCCGGCCTGTATTGACGGCTTTAGGTGAAGCACCTGCGTCTGCATTTCTCGCCGAATATGGAGCAGCCCTACGCGAGGCTTATCCAAAACGCAGCGATGGCGCCACATTATTTCCTTTTGGACGATTATTTATGGTGGCACGACGCAAATAATGGGTTTTGCTGAGTTGGATGTGTTTAAACGGGTAGGCATTTGGCTAAGAATTGGTGCGTTATAAACAAAACCTCAACTCTTCATCTTCCGACTCAGCGCGTCTTTGGTATTTCCACCCCTGCCATTTTTTCGAGGGTCTTTGCTAAGGCTGTCAAGTCCTTGTCGCGTCCAACCTCGGCCATGCACTGCAGGAAGAGCGTACGAATATTTGTACCTAACCACATGGGCGTTTCATAGGCTTCTGCCTCTCGGCGCCACAGCTCGAGGTCTTTTTCGATGATGTACATGGCACCGCCATAGTCGAAGGTGCGCGGTAACACGTGGTTTGGAATTTTCGTTTCAGTAGCGCTATTCCGACCTGATGATGCATTGATCACTTCCAGCATCTGCTCAGGGTCTAGGCCTGCCTTGGCGCCCAAAGTCATTGCTTCGAGAGCTACTGATAGATTGCCAAAGGAAATGATATTATTGACGAGCTTCATTGTCTGAGCCGCGCCAGGATTCTCGTTTAGGTAGACGAGTTTACCTGAAAGTACTTCCAACCCAGCCTTGAGAGCTTCAAAAGTCTCTTTGTCGCCTGAACACATTATACCGAGTGTTCCTGCCTCTGCGCCTGGTGGTCCACCCGAAATAGGTGCGTCTAGAAATGCTTTGCCAGCCGCTTTCATTTTTTCTGCAACTGCTCGAGAATAGGCGCTGCCAGTGGTCCCCATATTCACGAACGCTTTGGACCGGTTCCCTTTATCGGCACCCTCTGGCCCAACTGCCACTTCCTCCGCTGCAGCCAGTGACGGAAGGCAAGCAAGCACGTAATCCGATTTCTCAGCAGTCTCCTTTGGTGATGCAGCAACTTCGGCCCCACGCTGGGCGAGAATGGCTGTTCTACTCTCATCTGTGTCGCAAACGACTAGGTCGTGCCCAGCTTCCAATAGGTTAATGGCCATAGGCCGTCCCATCGCACCAAGACCAATATATCCAATGCGCATGGCTCAGGTTCCTTTAAATGATTTTACGATCAACAAAATTTTGTATCACCTCTGCCGAATAGCCGAGTTCTTCAAGGATGGCGTGATTGTGTTCTCCCAGCTTGGGAGCTCGTCCGAATACGGGTGGTGTTTCTGAAAACTGCCAGGGCGTACCATGGACTTTTAGTGTTTCACCGATTTCCGGGTAGTCCATCTCAGCAATATATCCATTAGCAATGTTGTCTGCATCATTAGATGCTTCCAATAACGTATTTACTGGGGCTGCAACAATGTCCGCCTCGCGTAAAGTTGCTAGCATGTCCTCACGGCTACCCTTGGCAAATAAACCACGCAGCGTCGCCAAAATTAGATCTTTCTTGCTCTCATCCACGAGGGCAAGCCCAAGGTCGCTTGTACCCGTTTCTTCAAGCGTCTCCCAGAAGCCCAATGCTTCCATCGCTGGTTGCCAGTCTTTCGCATCTAATTGCACGACTAAAGGCAGTCCCTCCTTGTCATCAAAGGCGGCCGCAATGCCTGGACGATTTCGGGTGCCATTGATCCGTGCGCCAGTAATAGGGTTTTTATTGCGCCACATTGTGGTTGTCAGTGTCCATCCCATCAATCGGACGGCACTGCCTGCTAGAGATGTCTCCACTTTCTGGCCGACCCCTGTCTCACGAGCATGTATGAGTGCAGCTAGTACACCGCCAAAAGTAAGCATCGCGCATGTCTCGTCAGCGACAGACACAACGCCCGTTCGCATCGAACCACCCGGCTGGGAATAAGCTTCCGCAATGCCAGACAGGGCTTGGCCAACGGCATCCGTGCCGGGTAGGTCAGCATGCGGCCCACGAGTGCCATATGCGGAAACGGAAGCATAAACGAGCTTGGGATTAATCTTTTTTAAATCTTCATAGCCAAAGCCATTTCGCTCCGCTGCACCGGGCCGGAAATTTTGCCCAAAGATGTCTGTCGTCTTTATTAATTTATGGAGTATCTCCTGGGCCTCTGGTGTCTTCAGATTTAGAGTTAGGCTTTTCACACCTCGGTTGTTGGTCTCAAAGAAGGATGAAATTTCACCATTTTTCCCCTTGATCTCACCGGCCTTGCGGGATGGATCCCCGCCATTGGGACTCTCTACTTTGATTACTTCTGCCCCTAGGTCTGCCATTAGCATATACGGAACAGTGCCTGCCTGTGCCGTTGAGCAGGCTACGACGCGGATGCCACTTAAGGGGCCGAGTACTCCCGACATTCCAAAAAGGTCCTTTCTCTACGGAGGCGCTTTATTCTATTGCTCTAGTTACTTTTGTTGTTGAGCGGCCTTTCGGCGGCTTAAATAGCCTAATATGTAGGGCTGCGAGATCCCAAGTACTGCTAGGACTAAGAATAAGGCGGCTAAGGGTTGCATAGGGATCATCCACCACTGCCCATCGAACATTTTAAGTGAATTCTGAAGGTTGGTTTCCACCATTTCTCCGAGTATCAAGCCAATTGCAACTGGAGCAAGTGCGAACCCAAAGCGGCGGAAAAGATATCCAATCACGCCAAATATCAGGGCAATGTAGACATCCACCATTGCTTGATCCAGCGAGTAGGCCCCAAGGACGCTAAAAGCTAGAACAACAGGCCAAAGCATTCCACGCGGTACTAACGTGACCCGAGCAAAGAGCTTCGCAGCAAAAAGCCCAAGAATAAAGAACATAACATTTGCAACAAACATTGCACCGAAGATGGCGTAGACCTTTTCAATTTGTTCGGTGAAGAGATGAGGGCCAGGCCTAAGGCCATGCACAAGAAGGCCAACGAGAATCACCGCCGTTGTGCCACTACCTGGAATTCCAAGAACTAGTGTTGGCACCATTGCTCCGCCAGTAGCAGCATTGTTGGCAGCCTCAGCACCAGCTACTCCCTCAACAGCGCCCTTGCCAAATTCCTCCGGTGTTTTGGACCAGCGCTTGGCTTCAGAATAGCCTATCATTGATGCAACAGTAGCGCCTTCAGCTGGCAGAATGCCTATGAATGTGCCTATACCACATGAGCGGAGAACGGCCTTCCAGATCTTTCGGTAGTCAGCCATGGTAGGCAACTTCACTGCCTTCATGCTTATCCGCTCAAAGACCTGGTTGAGGGTTGTCGACTGCACGAGCAATTCAGAGATAGCAAACAGTCCAACGAGTACTGGGATGAAATTTAAGCCTTCGTAGAGGTCGTAATTTCCAAACATGAAACGCTCTACACCAGTTGTGGCGTCTGCCCCAATTGTTGCCAGCCATACACCAAAAACGCCCCCCATAAGGTTGCGGATCGCTCCTCCCTGGCTAATTGAGGCCAGCATCGCGAGGCCAAAAATCGTCAGTGCAAAATATTCTGGTGGTCGGAATTCGTAAGCAACCCGAGCGAGTAGAGGGGCAGCGATTGCCAGGACCACGACGGAAAATATGCCACCAATTGTGCTCGCCACAACAGCGATACCCAATGCACGCCCAGCTTCACCTCTTTGCGCCAGTGGATAGCCGTCTAGGCAGGTTGCAGCTGCGGCTGCGGTCCCAGGTGTGTTGATTAAGATCGCGGTTATCGAACCTGCGAAGGTGGCTGAGACATAAATCGTTGTCAGTACTGTGATTGCGTGGACCGGGTCCATAGTCAATGTAAAGGGCAAAAGTAGCGCTGCGCCTGTGGTGGCTCCAAGGCCTGGCAGGGCTCCTATAATGACCCCTCCGATGGTCGTAATAAAGATAAGCAACAATAAAGACGGGTCACCAAGGACTGAGAACATTGCTCCTAATGCATCGGTCAACATCGCCTTGGTCCGTTCTGCATGTTATCCGTAGTAAGCGTCAGTAAGTAGGCCACGAGGAAAGCGAACCTGAAGAATTTGGTCAAAGCTAAAGAATATGAAAGCTGTTGTTCCAAGTGCCAGAATAGCTGCTACCCATATGCGTCGCTCGCCCCAAACAATTGACATCATGAACATAACAATGACTAAGGCCACTAAAGTGTCGATATACTTTGCAAGAAGAAAGAATAGTAACAATAGGCCCGCGCTAGCCCAGGTTTGAATTGGTTCCCAGTCCCTTCGGGAGACTGGGCTGCGGACAATCTGAAAGATCAAAGCGACGTTAAGTACTGCGATCACCGCCATAAGGAAGATGGGAAAAACGCGCGGCTGCATGGAGTGGCCAACGATAAGCGGAATGGCCTCCTCAAGTGTCATTGCAATTGCAATAACTACCGCGCAGAACACAAAGACGACGACCGGGACGATATAATCGCCCCAGCCGACGCCCTTTTTAGCCTCGCCTATCTCCGATTCCGACGACAGGCGTTGGTTTTCATTGATGCTCAAGGCAAGACTTTCGGAAATATTTGCCTACTTAACTAGGCCCATTTCCTTAGCCGCGGGGACTAGATCAGTCATGAGCTGTTTCATCTGTTTCCCCCAATCTGCCGCTCCTAGAACAGAGGTTTTGTCCAGACCAGAAGACTGAAGGTAGGCTTGATAGATTGAGTGATCCATAGCCTTTAGAAGTCCCTTTTCAAGGACTGCTGCATCTGCATCAGATACTTTGGCATGGGTTACGAAGCCACGTACCGTGGCGAAGACGACGTCCACACCCATTTCTTGAGCAGTCTTTACATTAGGGATTGGTGCCATTCGCTGAGTGTCAAGCACAACCATGGGGCAGATATCTCCGGCTTCTATTTGAGCGGAGGCTTCTGAAAGATTAAGAACACCAACGTCAATAGAGCCAGCAACCAGCTGTGTTGCTAATTCCCCGCCGCCCTTGAAAGGCACAATAGCCGGCTGTGGACCACCAGCTCGTTTGGCAAACATGTAGGCGGTTATGTGATCGAGTCCACCTATGTTTGTTGTGCCATATTTCAGCTTTGTTGTCCGAGCACCGGCGAGGAATTCATCTGAATTTTTGTAGGCTGAGGTTTTACAGTTAACCATCAGCACCTGAGGATCATTTGTTCCTCGCGCAATTGGGCGCATGTCTTCGATTTTTAGGTCGCTCTTCCCAAGTGCCATCGTAAGCGCATGGCCATTAGTCCAGGTCATGATCGTGTAACCGTCGGCCGGTCGTTCTTGGAAATACTTCATGGCGAGTGCACCTGATGGGCCACCGCGTTTGTTGACAACTACCATGTCTGTTTTCAACTCGCGTCTGGCACGCAACATCATCATACGGCTGTTGACGTCGGTACCACCACCAGCACCGGCATGGGTCACCACTTCAATAGTTTTCGATGGAAATTTGTCCGCTGCTAGTGCGGTTGTTGCTAAAGCCGCAACGGCTGTTGCGAGGACAGCCAGCTTTATATGTTTCATAGTTTTCCTCCCTACATTGTGTTTTTGGAAGCTTGCGGAATGGCTGGTGAAACCTTCCAAGGAATCCTGCCAAATTCGTTTAACTTCAGCACAATAGGCTCCTATGCAAAAAGGAGTTTGGTCAAGTTTTAATTTTTGTGAATATTTTCAATGGCCTTCAGGCAATTCCGCGAGTTCGATCAAAATATTCCCGGTCGCTTTTGGGTCTATGAAGGCGATGCGGCTACCGCCATGGCCAGGTTTGGGTTCGTTATCGAGTAACGCAACACCCTTTTCCTTGAGTTCGGCCAGAGCACCATCAATATCGTCAACTTCAAAACAGAGGTGAAAAAGACTTTGACCTTTTTCGTTAATCCAGTCTTGGACTTTGGAGGAGGGCCCAACTGCCTCCAAAAGTTCGATAAACGTCTCGCCGACGGGGTACATAGCCAGCCGGGTTTCGCCAATCTGTTCGTCATAGTCCTTCCTGAGGCCAAAGATGTGCTCCAGTGCTTTGCCTTCTTTATCCATGTCGTTAACGGCGATTGCGATATGTTCCACTCGCTTAATTTTCATAACCTGTATCTCCAGCCTTGCGTTGTCGAAGGAAGAAAAGCACGGCAAAGCGCTTCTGGCTATGCAGATTTCACTTTCGAAAGAGAGAGGGAAGCTTCATCATAATCGAGGCTTATGAACAAGGGGCTTATTCAATGTGTGAATTAGACGGATGTGGAGACAACCAAAATACACCGCAGATCCGTGTCTCAGAGATTGATCGGCGAGCATTTTTATTGGGTGCCGCCTCCCTCCCGCTTGCAGCGATCCTAGCCTATCCAGAATTTGCAGCAGCGCAGGCGGCGGGTCTTAGTCCCATTGAAGTTCCCTATGAAGGTGGGATCGCTACAGGGGTCATTGCGAAGCCGGCAAAGACCCCAGCTCCTGCTGTTGTTCTGATCCATGAATGGTGGGGATTGAATGACAATATTAAGGCCATGGCGGCCGAGTTTGCGAACCTTGGATATCTAGCCTTCGCCATAGATCTTCATGGTGGCAAAGTCGCTACCACGCCCAACGAGGCTAAGGCTTTGACAGGTGGAGGAGACAATGCAAAGAGGCTTAAAGACCTCAAGAGTGTGATTAATTTTCTTCGGCATCACGAAGATTCTAATGGCAAGGTTGGGACAATCGGTTGGTGCTTTGGCGGCGGCTGGTCTCTTGATGCCTCAATTGCCGAGCGGGTCGATGCTACAGTGATTTACTACGGTCGCGTCACCCGCCAAGCAAATGAGTTGCAGGCCTTGCAGGGACCTGTGCTCGGCCATTTTGCAACGGAGGACAAGTTTATTAATGCGGCTATGGTAGGTGGGTTCGAGAGCGAAATGACGAAGGCAGGAAAATCATCCAAGCTTGAAATTCACTGGTATAAGGCCAACCACGCCTTCGCAAACCCCACTGGCGCTCGCTACGATGCTGAAGATGCGGCAATAGCTTGGGCTAGGACCACAGCTTTCTTTGAAAAACAGCTTAAGCGCTAGCCTTGCTTTTTTTTCGGGCGATTAGCGCTGCTAAGAGGTTCCCAAGTTTTACCGCGCCGAACACTAAGGCTAGGTAAAGTATCATTTGGGAGCTCTCTCCTCCAATGCTAATGCACACGGCAATCAGCCCAGAAATGAGGGCTAGCACAATGAAAAGGGTTCGGAGGCTCTCCCTCGCCAGCTCGGCAGGATAAACCCAATTGCGCCAACCCTCCGCGGCCGTAACAGCCAAGATCACAACCGCAGTGCGAGTGTCAAAGGCGAAAGCCTCTTTTGCTGGCCCTATCAAATTCTTATCAAAACCCAACACGATAAAACCTAAAATAGGCGGTGCCAGTGACCACAGCAGTGGGCTGCGCTTATCTGGAGCGGCTTGTTTCATCAGACGTTCCGGCGTGGTAGTTCGACCAATCCTGTTCCGAGGACTGAAAGCTCGTCGTTCTGCTGGCGG
>JAURGE010000025.1 GCA_030833925.1 Alphaproteobacteria bacterium | reverse complement strand
GGGCAGGTGATGATCCCAATAGGGAGGGCCTGATTGACACGCCAAACCGTGTAGTTCGGGCTTGGGACGACTTTTTCGCGGGCTATAATCAAGATCCAATCGACGCTCTTGCTCGAACTTTCGAAGAAGTCGATGGCTACGATGAAATCGTTTTAATGCGTGATATTCGCGTGGAAAGTCACTGCGAGCATCATATTGTTCCGATTATTGGCAAGGCGCATGTGGCATACCTTCCTAATAATCGCGTTGTTGGTATATCTAAACTCGCCCGTGTTGTTGAAATTTATTCAAAGCGTATGCAGGTTCAGGAAACAATGACAGCCCAGATTGCTAATGCGATTGAGACTGTTCTAGAGCCGCGGGGGGTAGCGGTATATATCGAAGCTCAGCATCAGTGTATGACAACCCGAGGGGTTCATATGCCTGGAGTTGATACGGTTACCACCTCGATGCGAGGCGCATTTAAGTCTGATCCCGAACTGCGCCGTGAATTCTATACCCTGATAGGGAAGTAGCATTCGGCTTTAAGCTGTTGTCAGTCCGCATCTATCTAGCTAGTTAATCGGGAAGTTAGCTGTTGGCCAGTAAATGGCTAACAGCTCTTGTGCTGCCGTTAGTGAACTGGATACGGCATCAAGTCTTGCAGATTTAAGAGACGTCCCTTTTTATTTTGTTGGTGTTGCGCTGTTTTTGCGACCATGAATGTTGATTTCTTTGAATCTCAGTTAGAATCTACGGCAGCTGGTGATCCAACAGGTTACCAACGTATAAACCCTCTCGGTCGCATGGGCAGCCGTCACAATAGATGGTCTCCAGCGCATCTAATTATTGATAGAGATGGTTTGATCAAAAGTCGGAGACCAATATGAGTGGTTTTAAAAAACGCCCCTTAATGTCGACATTTGGTCTAGAGCTAACTGGGATTGACCTTTCAAAACCCATAGCCGATGAAGATTTTAATGCTGTAAGACAGAATTTTTCTGACGCAGGTATCTTGTTGTTTCGAGGTCAGGGGCATATTTCGCCAGCCGACCAAGTAAACTTTTCACAGCGTTTTGGCCCCCTCGAAGAGCATGTCCTTACACAGTTTCTTTTGCCTGGTTACCCTGAGATTTTTGTCGTTTCTAATATTATCGAAGGTGGAAAGCATATTGGCGCTCATGGTGGCTCAAAAGAATATCACTCCGACCTGGCTTACTTAGAGAAGCCAAGTCTTGGCTCTGTATTTAGATGCCTCGAGTGTCCAGAAAGTAGCGGCGAAACATCATTTGTGAGCATGGCAGCTGCCTATGATGCGCTTCCTAAGAAATTACAAGGGATTTTTGACGAGCTTGATGCCGTCTACGACTACGCGTGGAGTTATGATCGCCGAATGGCAAAAATTCGAGGCCCTTTGTCCGAAGCCCAAAGAGCCAAAACCCCACCGATTGTCCACCCGGCGGTTCGTGCTCATCCGGAAACCGGTCGGAAGTCCCTATTTTTATCTGATATTTGGGTTAGACATTTTGTGGGTATGAGTGAGGACGATAGCCAAGCCTTATTGGCAGAAGCCATGGAGGTGGCTAAGCGTCCTGATGCTGAATACAAACATTCTTGGCGACCAGGTGATATTGTGATGTGGGATAATCGCTCTACCATGCATCGAGCTT
Organism: Alphaproteobacteria bacterium; assembly: GCA_030833925.1. Lineage (GTDB taxonomy): Bacteria > Pseudomonadota > Alphaproteobacteria > Bin95 > Bin95 > VMCJ01. The sequence goes on along the minus strand of JAURGE010000025.1, from coordinate 36,567 downwards.
GTCCATTTGACGAGAAGAACACCCGAAGGCTGATGCATAGAACGACTATTAAAGGAGATCGGCCACTTCGCGCCGCGACCAAGCACTAGAAGGGATCATGCCCATGCGAAAAGTTTTTTTGGTTACAGTAATAACCGCTTTCCTGGTTACGGGAGCGCACGCTCATATGGGGGCCACTGGCGTTGTGTTGGAAAGAATGGAGGCAATGAAATCAATTGCTTCGGCAGTTAAAGCAATTAAAAGCCAGCTTACGAGTGATAATTATTCAAGCGCCGTAGTAAGTGAAAACGCAGCCTTGATTGAGGCTCATTCGGGAAAAGCTTTTACCAAGCTTTTTCCAAAAGGAAGCGAAGGTGCTCCGAGTGAAGCTAGCCCGTTAATTTGGAAAGATTGGGCTGCGTTTGAAAAAATAGCGGATGATCTCAAGGAAAGTGCTGGAATACTTAAGGGTGTAGCTTCAGATCAGGCATCGTTAAAAGAACCATTCACAAATATGCTTAAAACGTGTGGGGCTTGTCACAAGAAGTTCCGAGAGAAGTTAAATTAGAGGTTCTTTTTCGGTCCTCACTATAGGGCAATCAATTGTATTCATTCCCTCCAAAAATAGTTGCTTAGGATCCGATTACTTGATCGGGAATAGGCAATCTCTGAAGCGGTGATAGCCTTTGAGAGGGCAGGTATTTGAAGAAACTATTGATTGTTGCGCATGCTCCATCGCCCAACACGCGCGCGCTGTTAGCGGCTGTTCGGCGCGGAGCTCAGGATCCTGCTATTACGAGCATAGAAATCCGAGTGCGGTCACCTTTTGAAGCTGGACCTGCGGACATATTAGCCGCTGATGGTTTGATACTCGGGATTACTGAAAACCTGGCTTATATGGCTGGAGCGGTGAAAGACTTTTTTGATCGTATTTATTACCCAACCATTTCTGAAAAACAGGGAATGCCTTACGCGCTTTACATTAGAGCCGGCAGTGACGGCACTGGTGCCATGAAGGGTGTCGAACGCATTGTCACCGGCCTTCGCTGGCGTCCCGTGCAGAAGCCATTGGTTCTGCGAGGGTCGTATGACAAGGCATTCGAACTAGATTGTGAAAAGCTTGGACTTGCTTTCGCCGCAGGCCTCGAGGCCGGCGTGTTTTAGTCTGCGCCTTCCTCTGCCATTTCCGTGAAAGTTTCCCGAGCGATAAGCATGGCCTCTCGAACTAAAGGCAGGCCGACGTAACCTGAGAGGTGCAGTAATGCCTCTGATAATTCGTCCTCGGTCCAACCCTGGCGGCGTGCCATCCGAAGATGGATTTTTAATTCTGGCCAGCGACCAGTTGATGTATCGGATATCACGCAAATCAGCGTTCGAGTCTTTAGATCTAAACCGGGCCGGGCCCAAAGCCCGCCAAATACAGCATCTGTCGCGTAGTCACCAAACTTTTGCATAATTGAGTCGGTATAAACCGACTTTGCCATGTCGCCGATAAGCTTATCGCCAATCAGCTCCTGTCGAATAGCACGGCCTTTGGCCATACGGTCCTCAGACATTTGGATCTCCTAATTAAAGTCTATTGCAATACGCTAACGCCTTGCAGTCTTGCGCGCGAGGCCTCACCATTCTCGCATGTTAAGAATGGCTTTTGATATTGGCGGTACATTTACCGACTTTGTCCTTGCAGCAGGTAACGCGTCGCCGCGTTTTCTTAAATTACCCACGACCCCAGCAAACCCAGCGATAGCTGTCGAAGAAGGCTTTGACATGCTTCTGCAGCAGGTGGGAGTGACGGGTAGAGATCTTGAGGCAGTGCTGCATGCAACCACCATCGCTACAAATGCGATTATAGAACGAAAGGGTGCTCCAACAGCGCTCATAACAACTGAAGGATTTCGAGATGTTTTAATTATTGGGCGACAGAAGCGCTATGAAACTTACGATTTATATATGGAAAAGCCACCAGCGTTGGTTGCGCGTCGTTCGATATTCGAAATCTCAGAGCGCATTGATTATCTCGGTCAAATACTTAAGCCCCTAGATTTAAATTCTCTCGATAATGTAGTGACTGCTGTTAGGGCTGGAGCTTACAGCTCAATAGCGGTTTCACTGTTGCATGCCTACGCCAATTCTGATCATGAAAAGCAGATAGAAGCGGCATTTAATGAGGTCATGCCTGATATCCCTGTTACTCTGGCTTCCAAGTTGTCGCCTAAGTTTCGTGAGTATGAGAGAACCTCAACAGCTGTTGCTAACGCTTATGTTAGACCAATCGTTTCATCCTATGTGGATCAGCTTGAGGAAACCCTCGTAAATAAAGGGTTCCAACAATCGATGTTTGTGATGCAGTCAGCAGGGGGGCTTATCTCACCGGCGATTGTCAAGGAAGAGCCAATCCGTATCGTGGAGTCTGGGCCAGCAGCTGGCGTTCTAATGGCTGGGATAATTGGCGCCGAGGCGGGGCTTGAACATGTAATCTCGTTTGACATGGGCGGAACAACAGCAAAGTTAGGGGCTGTCGACGGCGGAAGTCCTGCCGTATCACCAACTTTCGAGGTTGATCCAATTCGCTATAGGGCAGGGTCAGGATTGCCGATTAATGTACCTGCGGTCGAACTCCTTGAGATAGGTGCAGGCGGCGGGTCAATCGCTCGTGTTGACCTTGGAGTAATACAAGTAGGGCCAGATAGTGCTGGAGCTGATCCGGGCCCAATTTGTTACGGTAGGGGTGGTAATCTAGCAACAGTAACTGACGCTAATTTAGTTCTTGGTTATCTAAATCCAGATTTTTTTAATGCTGGTGCTATGTCGCTAGACCTCGAAAGTGCTCGTGCTGGTATTTCTAGAGACGTTGCCGAACCGCTAGGCCTGAGTATTGAAGAAGCAGCATGGGGTATCCATGTGGTTGCCAATGCAAATATGGAAAGGGCAATGCGAATTGTTTCGGTCGAAAGGGGTAGAGACCCGCGTCGCTATGCAATTGTAGCGTTTGGTGGTGCGGGGCCAGCGCATGCGGCGAGAATAGCAAAATCAATTGGAGCACCTGAAGTACTAACGCCTTTTGGGGCTGGTGTCGGAAGCGCTATCGGTCTTCTTCAAGCTGCGCCAAAATTAGAAGTTTCAATAACTTCAATATTAGATCTCTCCGATCCTAGCGCCGCTTCTACTTGCGGCCAAATTTATTCAGATCTTGGAACCCGAGTAGAGGCAGACCTAAAGCGCTTGGGTGCGTCAGGTGTGCCCAATTTTACCCGTTATGGCTATCTTCGTTATAGGGGGCAGGGTTATGAGATTAGGACTGATCTGCCAGACGGCCAAATTGGCGAGAACTTCGCGGCTCAAGTCACAGAAGCGTTCCACAAAGCTTATGAAAAAGCCTATGGCTACGCTGACCCCGAGGCAGCCATAGAAGCTGTCGATTGGCATTTAGTCGCAACATTACCTTCACCTGAAGGAACATTAAATCTTGGCTGGCAGGCGCCAAAAGACTCTTTTCCACCTCGTATCCGTTCGACATGGCAACCAGAGGTGGGGGGATTTGTTGCAACAGAAATCTATGATCGACGGGGTCTTCTCGTTGGGACAGAAATAAAAGGTCCGGCGATAATAGAGGATCCAGAGTCAACGATTGTTGTTCCCGAGGGTGATGTGGCAACCGTTACAGAGAATGGCCATATTCTTATTAGAATAGGTGGTGGCAAATGAGCCAAACTAATGTTGACCCAATCACATTAACAGTTGTCTGGAATGGTTTATTAGCGATTGCTGAGGAGATGGGTTCTACCTTGAGAAGAACGGCATTTTCTGAGGCTGTTCGTGAAGGTGAAGATTTTTCTACTGGTGTGTTTGATAGAGATGCGCGTTTGATTGCCCAAGGAAATTTCACCCCGGGGCATTTAGGCTCCATGCCGTATGTTGTTAGGACAGTATTAGAATATTTTCCTATCGAGGATTTAAAGCCTGGTGACGCTGTACTGCTAAACGATAGCTTTCTTGGTTCAGGGCATTTCCCCGATTGTTTTCTCGTCAGCCCAGCGTTTCTAGATGGAAAAATCATTGGTTTTGTGTGTACTACGGCGCACCACATCGATGTTGGCGGAGCTGCCCCTGGATCGCAAAAGGTCCATGGGGTGACTGAAGCCTTTCAAGAAGGCGTCCGCATTCTCCCTATTCGTCTTATACGTGAGGGAAAATTCGATACTGATATCCTAAGGCTTATACTTGGGAATGTTCGTGCCCCTGAAAAAGTTCAAGGCGATCTTAGAGCTCAGGCAAATGCAAATCGAGCCGGAGTTGTTAGGCTTGAAAGCCTTAATGTGCAGTATGGACGCGATGTCACCGAGGCAGCCTATGACGCAATATTAGAACGCTCTGAAATAAGGATGCGTGAGCTAATAAGCAAAATGCCTGATGGTATTTATAGCTTTGATGACCAAATGGATGATTACGGACCAGGTACACCGCCCATTAAGGTGGCTGTGGATGTAACGATTAAAGGCGACGATATTGAAGTCGATTTTTCGCGGTCAAGCGATCAGGTCCCCGCTGCTCTTAATAGCTATATAAATTACACGCGGGCTTACACGTTTTTTGCGGTGAAGGTTTACTGTGATGCCCTGTTGCCGCAGAACGATGGCGGTATGCGCCCGATTAAGGCCAAAGCCCGACCGGGGAGTTTTTTTAACCCAACATTTCCAGCTCCCAGTGGTGGACGTGCAGCGCTTCAAATCCGAATTTTTGATGCAATAAATGGTGCCCTTGCGAAGGCAATGCCCCATAGAGCTATGGGGGCCTTTAGCCACTGGAGTAATCCAAATATTGGTGGCTTAGATCCTGAAACTGGTAAGCCTTTTGTGATGTATGATTTAATGTTTGGTGGTTATGGTGGCCGAGCTGATAAAGACGGAGCCGAAGCTCTAGCGCCAGTCATGAACTGTCGCAACATCCCGGTAGAAGTTCATGAAACCTACAATCCAGTGCGGATACATCGTCTTGAATTAATGCAAGATACAGGTGGTGCAGGAAAGTATCGAGGCGGTCTAGGTCTGAGAAAGGATATAGAGCTTCTTGCGCCAGAAGCCGTGATGACTGGTTTGGGTGATCGTCATATTTCTCAGCCGTATGGAATTTTTGGCGGAAGGCCCGGCGCACGGGCAGAAACATTATTAAATCCTGATGGGAAGGCGGAAGCTCTTGGCTCAAAAGATGTAACAACGCTTCGTAAGGGCGATATTGTGAGTTTTCGACTGGCCGGTGCTGGTGGATATGGTCCTGCCTTTGAAAGAGATCGCAAAGCTATTATCCGAGATATTGCGGACGGTTATGTATCCGCTGAGGCGGCAGCTCGTGATTATGGAGTAGAAAATGAATAAAGATCGAATTGAATTAATTGCACGCCATTTATTTGAAGAAAATCAGCGGCGCGCCCAGTTCGCGTGGCTAAAAGATAATCTCGCACCAGCCTCACTGGATGAAGCATATGCAGCGCAGACCCGTCTCCATGAAATTTGGGAGGAAGAGGGTATAGGAGTAATTGGTGGCTGGAAGATTGCGATTACTTCGCCAGCGATGCAGGAATTATGTGGAATTAATCAGCCCTGCGTTGGTGCAGTTTTACAAAAAAACATTCACCAGGGCCCGCTAAGTGTAAAATTAACCGACTATGTCCGACTTGGACTTGAATTTGAACTTGCCGTAATTCTTGCAGAAGACATAGACCCCTCACGAGCACCATTTAACGCCACTTCCGCTATGGCAGTGACTTCTGAGGTGGCTCCCGCATTTGAATTAATAGAAGACAGAGCTGCCGACTACGCTGGATTTGAAGCTCAATCATTAGTTGCCGACAATACTTGGAACGCTGGTGTGGTTTTAGGTCCCAAATTGCTAGGTTGGGAAAGCATAAACTGGGATAATTATCCGGTGCATCTAACTTATAATGGCGCAGAAGAGAGAGCGACCACCGGGGAAGCAATGGGAAATCCATTCAATGCTTTAGCCGCTGTTCTTAATAATTTAAGCCAAAGAAAGGTTGCCGCTAAAAAAGGGCAGGTGGTGATTACGGGATCAACGTTAAAGACTCGTTTTGCTGCGGCTGGCGACCGCGCCCGTTATTCTATTGGAGAATTGGGCGCGGTCGAAGTTGCGGTCGATAAATAGCCTATTTGGCGTCAGCCGCGACTTGCATTTTTAAAATTTTATCTGGGTTCTGCACCGAACCATTCATTGCAGCATGCCCTTTCTTAATACCATCAACGTGTTCCATTCCGTCGATGACCTTACCCCACGCGGTATACTGGCCGTTGAGGTGAGGCGCTGCCTCAAACATGATGAAAAATTGACTGTCGCCGCTGTTTGGGTTTTGCGAACGAGCCATACCAACGACGCCTCGCTCAAAAGGCATCTGGTTAAATTCAGCCGTTATATTTTGGCCTGAACCGCCAGTGCCATCACCCCTTGGGTCGCCGGTTTGTGCCATAAAACCATCGATAACACGATGAAATGTGAGGCCATCATAGAAGCCTTGTCGTGTTAATTCTTTAATCCGAGCCACATGCATTGGCGCAACATCTGGGCGCATTTCAATGGTGACACGGCCCCCATCGACATCAAGGTAAATTGTGTTTTCTAGGTCTTGAGCAGCGGCAGAACCGCCTGACACACCTGCAGCAGCAAAAACGGCTGCAATGTAGCTGAAGCGAAAGGGCATGAAATATTAACTCCTAGTTTGATTACCTGAGCGCTTTAGAATCAGAAGCGCCCATTCATTAGTTATTCTTTTGCCAGAAAAGTATCGACTGCTTCTAGATGCTCTTGGTCATTTTCTGCCAGAAGAACCTGGTCTGTGTCCATGTGCATGATGGCGTCTGCCAATGCGCTGGCGTAGGAATCTACCGCAAGCTTGATCATTCTTGCCGGGACGGACGGAATTTCAGAAGCTTTTTTGGCGGCTGATATTGCAGCATTGGCAGCGTTTCCATCATCAACGACCTCTTGAACAAGTCCCCATGATTTTGCCTCTTCTGCAGAAAATCGCTGATTAGCATGGATTAGAATTTGCTTAGTTCTTGCTGGTCCTATGAGATTTACCAGCCTCGGTATGGAACCCCAACTCATTGAGAGGCCAAGGGCGGCTTCGGGTGCGCGAAAATGAACGGAATAGCCGGCTACCCGATAGTCGACCGACACTGCCAGTGCCAATCCGCCTCCAATTGCAAATCCCTCAATTCCGCATGCAGTGAATTGTTCCAGCTCGCTCCATGCCTTGCATAAACGTGCTCCCGCGCCGGCGATATGTCGCCTATGCAGTAGTGATGTTTTTTGACGGCCATCTAATTCTGGATCTTTGAGATCACGACCAGCAGAAAACGCCTTATTAGTGCCAATTAAAGCAACGGCTCTAATACTTAGATCAGACTTTATAAGGACAGCTGCGTCTGTAAGTTCACTCATTCCTTTTAAAGACAGTGCGTTAATGCCGTCGCCACGGTCATATTTAACAATGGCAACATTATTATCACTCGTGATGCTGACATAACTCCAGTCTGGGTTTGAGATCATCAAGTGTAGGTGCCCCCTCGTTGATCAAAAATTAGCTAAGGTCCCTAACTATACCAGGGTATTTTTCACTACTTCTAATTGAGAGCAGCACTGAAAGAGAAGAGCTAGTGCTAAGATCGGGCCGTGTTCACCCGAGGCGATCTGTCAAGCCCAAGTTTATCAATTAGCCAGTGGTTAATGCGCTGGGCGACATCAATGGCTGCTGACTCTAACATCATGTCGTGTCCGGCATCTGGCTGCTCAAACCAATCAGCGCCATAAATTTGTGCTAGCTTTTCAGCTTTGGGTACATAGCTTTTATCTTCTCTACCACCGACACAGAGGATTGGACATTTGATCAGGTTCGGGTTCACGTCAGTTAACCCTGTACCAGAAGTTGCCAAAACACCCGGCGATTCAGGTGTTAAACACTTATAAAATTCATTAAAGCGATCCTCTGGCCAAGGGTCGTGCATCCAGCGATTTAAAGCTTCGGCCTTATCGGGAAAAACAAATTTGTCCATGGGTGGCGGCGGACCTGGTCTTTGTTTCCCAATGGCTGAAGGACCAATAGAGGCTATCAGCGCAATGGCTGCTGAATTTATTGTCTCTGCCGCTTTTTGGACGACTATTCCTCCCAGGCTATGGCCCATGAGGATTGGGGCTCTGCCAAGCCAGCGGGAAATGGATGCAACGTCTTCAACATAGTCAGACATTGTAAGATTTAGAAAATCGCGCTCTTGGACAGGTTCAGAACCATAATGACCGCGCAGGGATAATGCATACGTAGGCCAGCCAGCAGTGGCGAAGAATGGTTGCCAAACACGCCATGCCCACCAGCCGTGATTGGATCCATGGACCATTAGGATTGGCGTTGTAAGTTGTGTCAGGTTTAAAGGCCTGCACTCCTTAACAAACAGTGAACCAACCATATGGTCGTTGTCGATTAAGGACTGTGGGGAGATCTGAGCGTAACTCATTTGCGCCTTCCAAATGCAAGAAGGATTGCACTAGCCCCTGTCAGTACAGCAACCGAAAGATAGGGAACCGTATAACCATCGAAGATATCTATGCCCAGGCGAAAAAGTGGGGTCATTGCTGCAACCCCAAAGAACATCAAGGCTGCTCCTAGGCCAGTCGCTTCTGCAATTCGCTGTCCCCCACCCATCCTAGCAAACTCTGCGAAGGCAAGGCCTGTGTATCCACTGGCGGTCGCCCCAGCGAGGGCGCAGTTCATGATAATGAGCCAGTATGGCCAATTAGATCCATAGCCGGCGGCAACAATAGCAGCGACAGTCATCAATGCACCTTGAGCAACCAGTAGCCAACGGGCTGAGATTAATGTGTCGGCAATTATACCTAGCACTATTCTTGTTGTTATCCCTGATAATTGAAATGTGACTAGGGCCACAGCACTAGCAAAATGATATCCTTCCTGCCCAAAGACGCGAACGAGCTGAGTAACAATGAAGGCGCCAAAACAAAGCTGGGTGCCAGAGTAGATAAAAGCTGCAATGGACAGAGGTCTCATTTCCGGCAATTCGCGCAATAGTCCAATAAGTCTTAAGGGGCCTCGTAAGCTAAAAACCTTCCGGGTTCGATCACGATTTCGATCGTAGTGAGGGCGGACAACACAAAGCACAAAGATCAAACCTAGGGCGAAGATTAGCTGAGCCTGAAATGCGAGCCGCCAACCGCCAAATAAGATTAGAGGTGGCACCAATAGTCCGCCAAGAATTCCCCCCAAAGGGACCCCGATTTGTCTGATTGAGAAAACTAAGTTTCTGCGATTGGCTGGTGTTAAAGGAGCTAAAACATGACTGCTAGAAGGTGCAGTTGAGCCATAGAGAAAGCCCAAGCTCAGAGCCCCAAGCGCTAGCATGCCTATAGACGTGGAAAAAGAGGCTATGGATAGCATCGCTGCGGTTGCCAAACAGATTGCTACTGAAATCAGCATGCCGCCGTACCGGTAGATAAATGGGGGTACGATCATTGCTGAGACGGCACCCATTAAGTAAACGATCGCAACTAGCTGGGCGACATCCTCATTCTCAACTCCCAACGCAGGAGCGATATAAGGAGAAGCAGTAGAGAGTGTATAAGCCGCCATTGTTGCTGCCGCTTGGGTCAGCATTGTTAGCAGGAGGGGTGTCCAGGGGATGCTCTGCATTTACTCAGTTCATGTTTATCTTGGCGGCGCTAAAAGTAGGGTTAGGCCGCCAAGCCCACTAAGAGCTCCGACCGATGCAAAAACATAGGGATAAGTTGCACCAAGCGCTAGCGCTACTCCAGACATCAATGGCAACAGAACAACACCTAGAAACATGAATTGAGTTAACGCTGCCGTGCCAGCTACGGGACCTGCCCTTCCAGCGAGCCGCGCTCCCTCTGCTATGCCAACACCCGTCCATCCTCCTGCGGTAACGCCGACGCTGAATGCAGCTACAAACACTAAAAACTGGGCGTCATGGCTCCAAATAGCGAGAGCTGCCATTGTCACAAAAATAGCAATTCCAAGACAACCCAGCATAACGGTATTGTTCGAAATACGATCTGCGAGTATTCCCCAAAAGAGGCGACCCAAAGCGCCACCAACACTGAGCACGCTCAATGCCATGCCTGCTGATGTTAGCGACCAGCCTACATCATGCGATAAGAAAAAAACGATATTCGTAACCGCTGTTACTTCTGCACCTGCAAACAACATCCCGGCAAAACAAAGGCGCCGCATTTGGGGTGCCGATCGGATAACAGATATAGGATTGTGGCCTTTAATTGAGAAAAGTCGTGTGTTTGGGTTTCGTTCAGTATCAAAACGCCGTCTAATTGGCTGCATTAACAAGGCGAAGCACAAGCATGTCAGCGCTGCGATAAAGATCGCCAAACGCCAGTTCCCAGCCTCAGACATCAACGGGAAACACAACCCCGCTGCAAGCCCGCCAATTGGAACTCCCATTTGTCTTATTCCGAAGAGTGTGTTCCGCATATGCGGGGGTGTGTGGTGGACTAAAATATGAGCACCAAGTGGGATAGGCATTGTGTACGCAACGCCATACAGCAACGCCGCTGTGCAGAAACTAAGCGGGTGAGGAAAAGCAGCAATAATAAAACCGCCAACAAAATAAAAACCTAGTGCCCATTGCCCGGCTAGAATGGGTCCATTTTTAAGAACGAATGCAGCTGCGCCGAATGAGGCAATTGTTGCGACAGCATACAGACTAGTTACGTAAGCATTGGTGGCAATTTCGGGTAACTGAAGAGCTGGAATGATTTCAGAGGCCAGTGTAGTTGGCCCTAGGTTTGCAAACGTCGGCAGTGCCTGCATTGTGACCGCAATAAGAACCGAAGCAAAAACATGAATAAGAGGCATAAGAACCAAGAAAATAAGGAGGGTGTAGGTGAAGGATGGACGGACCATCACGACCGTGCAAGCATATCTCATTACGCTTAATCGGAAGGACTTGAGCCCATGCCATTTTCTACCGCAGACGAAGCCTTTCGCAGTGATGTCCGCGCATTCATTGATCAGAACCTTCCCCTCGATCTTCGGGAGAAGGTGCTAAACGGCCAGGAAATACACAAAGAAGACTACATGCGATGGTACAAAGCACTGGCTAGTAAAGGTTGGATTGCGCCAAACTGGCCAGTAGAGCATGGGGGCTGTGACTGGACAGCCATTCAACGTTTTATCTTTGATGATGAGGCAGGTTTAGCTGGCGCTCCTCGCTTATCGCCGTTTGGCCTCGGGATGGTAGGGCCCGTGCTGATGAAGTTTGGTTCGGAGGCTCAAAAGAGAGAGCATCTTCCAAAAATCTTATCTGGGGAGAGATTATGGTGTCAGGGCTATTCCGAGCCTGGATCGGGATCTGATCTGGCTAGTTTGAAGACGAGGGCAGAGAGAAGGGACGAAAAATATGTAATTAATGGCTCGAAGATATGGACAAGTTTTGCTCATCACGCAGATTGGATTTTTTGCCTAGTGCGCACTTCAAACGAGCCAAAAAAGCAAGACGGTATTTCTTTTCTTATTTTCCCAATAACTACCCCAGGTATCGAAATACGTCCCATCATCTCAACCAATGGTTTGCACCATCTTAATCAGACATTTTTTACGGATGTGGAAGTGCCTCTTGAAGCCCTGGTTGGTGAAGAAGGCAAAGGTTGGACAATCGCTAAACACTTGCTGGAGCATGAGCGTATTTCTGGAGGCGCTTGTGGTGAACTTAAAACAGCATTGAAACGAGTTGAGACCATTGCCAGTACTGAGCTCGCTGGTACCTCGCAGATACTGATGGACGACATAGATTTTCGGAGACGTTTTAAGGACACCGAAGCAGAACTGTTAACAGTTGAAAATGTTATGCTTAAGGCACTTTCGGCGCACAGCGCCGACAAAGGTATCGGAGCAGTTTCGTCACTGATCAAGGTGAGGCGAGCAGAAGTGCAGCAGATGATAACAGAGCTGGGGGTAATAGCTGGCGGTTATTATTCTCAGCCTTTCAATATTGGGGCTTTGCGTCATGGATGGAATGAAGACCCAGTCGGGGCTGACTATTTTAATGGTCTGATGCCAAGCTACCTCTTTCTCCGAGCAGCATCGATATATTCTGGCTCAAACGAAATTCAGAGGAATATCATTGCGAAGCATGCGCTTGGACTATGAGGCCATGACCAGTTTAACAACCGAACAGGTGGATTTTTTTAATTACAACGGCTTCTTATCGCCCGTTGAACTCCTGCAGCCAAAGGAGTTGAACTCCTGCTTGGAGGGATTAAGGCGTTTTGAAGATTGGCTAGGTGCTCCAGTTAATCATGCCAAAGATTTTAATTTCCGTTCAATGAATCACTGCTGTCTTCCTTGGATTGCAGATTTAGCGCACGACCCTCGAATTCTGGACCCAATCGAGGCTCTCATCGGACCAGACATAATGGTGTACACCAGCACCTTCTTTATCAAAGACCCTGGCTCGCCAGCAATCACAGCTTGGCATCAGGATTCAACGTACTACGGTTTGACCCCGCCTGAAGAAGTGACAGTATGGATAGCACTCACCAATGCAAGTGAAGAGGCCGGCTGTCTCGAGGCATTGACGTTTAATGGCAAGCCTTCCCAGATGCGCCATGCTGTCCACGTTGTTGAGCACAGCGTTAATCGGGCCGCCCAGTCGATTACGGATGAGTTAGCGGTTGAGGGAACACTAATGCCGCTTAAAGCGGGTCAGTTTTCTATGCACCATGGGCTTTGCTTGCACCGCTCTGCACCAAATCGAACAGGTGAGAGGCGCGTGGGTCTTGGGATGAACTTCATATCCCCAAAGCTCAGTGGGAAGTTAGCCAAAAAGCCATGCGCAATGCTTGTGCGCGGCGAAGATCGGTTTGGTAACTTTGAACATTTGCCGAGGCCTAAAGGTGAGCTCGATGCCGAGGCGCTATCAGTGCATAAATATGCTATTGAGAGCTACTCCAAGAATTATCGGGAGGAAGAAGCCCGACATTCAAAAGAATTTGCTTAGACTAATTCTCGCGTTTTGTCGTCAGTTTCGCCCTAGCTTGAAAGACTAGGTGGCTTTAGTCCTTCATGCGAAGCGTCCTCATTACTCTGCTGCCTGGACAAATTTAGCCGTGTTAGGGTTTTCAAACGCTACAAGCAGGCGACCTTCCTCCGCTTTAGCAATATCAAGGTTTCGAAGCTTTACGTGGCCATATCCTCTGATGTGCTCGGGCACACTTAGAAGACCTACCGCAAATTTGTGATTTTCTGGCGTTAGCTCAGAGGTAATTTTATCTACAAGCGTCCAGTATTCATCGATGAGAGCGCGTTCACGCTTCCGCTCTTCAGTGCGTCCAAAGATATCCAACCTGGTGCCGCGCAGTACTTTTAGTTTCGAAAGGCGACGGAACCACTTTTCCATCGAGGGCCCGAATTCCTTTTTGATCGGTTCGCCCGTAACGGGGTCAATTTTTGAAAGAAGAGGGGGGGCAAGGTTAAACCGGATTTCGAAGTCTCCCTCGAATTGGGCTTCTAGGCGCTCCCGGAATGAGGGATCAGTGTAAAGTCTGGCAACTTCATACTCATCTTTATACGCCATTAACTTGTATGCGTACTTCGCAGCAGCCATTGCCAAGGTTGTTTGTCCAGGTGCCTTTGATTGCTCTGCTTCCGAGACTTTATCAACCAATGCCTTATATTTTTTCGCATAGCGTGCATTTTGATATGCGGTGAGTTCTGACACTCGATCCGAGACAGTTTCTTCCAGGTTTAAAGGTTTTTCTATTTTTTGCTTAGGGCCTGCCGCGGTCTCAACTCTGGAAAGGTCGTATGCTGCCATTCGACCCCAGTGGAAGGATCGGGTGTTCATTTCAACCCCAACGCCGTTTAGCTCAATCGCTTTTAGGATTGCTTCGATCGCGAGAGGGATGAGACCTTTCTGCCAGGCATAGCCGGTCATAAACAAATTAGTGGCAATTGAGTCACCCATTAGCTTCGTCGCGAGCTCAGTCCCGTCTAGAAAATATGCTGAATTAGGACCTACACCTCCCTCAATCCTTCCCTTCAATTCATCAGTGGGAAATTGGAAATCAGGGTCGCGCGTAAAATCACCGGTGAATTGGCGATAAGTGTTAATGACGGCTTTAGAATTGCCTCGCTCGAGTTTTGCAATGCTGTCCGGTTGGGCTGCTGTAACGATATCGCATCCAAGCAGAAGGTCTGCGCCCCCAAGTGCTATCCGAGTTGCATGAAGGTCGTCTGCTTTTTCGGCGATGCGGAGATGTGACCAGACAGCGCCACCCTTTTGAGCCAGACCAGCCATATCGAGAACGGTCGCCGCTTTCCCCTCCAGGTGCGCGGCCATGGCGAGGACAGCGTTGACAGTAACAACGCCAGTCCCACCTATGCCTGTCAGCAATATGCCGTAGGGCTTTTCTAGGCTGGGTAAATCGGGTGCAGGCAAGATACTTTGCGGATCTTCGGCTACTGGCTTGGACTTTCTTGGCTCGCCATTAAGGACAGTCACAAAGGAGGGACAGAATCCTTGCATGCATGAATAATCTTTATTGCAGGCTGATTGGTCGATCCGCCGCTTACGACCATACTCGGTCTCAATAGGGGCGACAGAAACGCAGTTTGATTTTACCCCGCAGTCGCCACAGCCTTCGCAAACTCGTTCGTTTATGAATGCTCGTTTTGGAGGATTAGGAAAAGTTCCACGTTTGCGGCGTCGACGCTTTTCTGCTGCGCAGGTTTGGTCATAAATTAAAACGGTAAGACCTTGTGTTTCGCGAAGCTCGCGCTGAACCTTCATGAGTTCACGGCGGTGATGCACGGTTACGCCCGGCGCAAAGCCATAGTCTGATGGGTACTTATCAGGCTCGTCGGTGACAACAACGATGCGCTTGGCGCCTTCGGCATGGACCTGTCGGCTTATCTCGGCGACTGACAACGTACCGTCATGTGGCTGGCCTCCTGTCATGGCGACCGCATCATTATACAGTATCTTGTAGGTGATATTTACGCCTGCGGCAGCTGCTTGTCTGATGGCTAACAGCCCAGAGTGATTGTATGTACCATCTCCAATATTTTGGAAGATGTGTTGGGTCTCAACAAAGGGTGCTTGCCCTACCCAATTAGCGCCCTCCGCTCCCATATGGGTAAAACCTGAAGTGTCGCGATCCATCCATAAAGACATGTAATGGCATCCGATCCCCGCACCGGCCCGGCTTCCTTCTGGTACCTTCGTAGATGTATTGTGGGGGCAACCTGAGCAGAAATAAGGGGTTCTGGTCATAGATGGTGGCTGATTGCCAGCTGCAGCCGCATCAAGCCTGTCATAACGCGCGAGGGCATTATCAATACGACGCTGACCCTGTTCATCCATGCCTAAAATTTTAAGTCGCTCAGCAAGGGCACGGGCAATCATCCCGGGGCTGAGCTCGGCATATGCTGGGAACAACTCCTGGCCAACCTCATCCTGCTTTCCAATGATTTGAGGACGTCGATCAGCACTTAAACCGTAGAGAGCCTCTTTTAACTGGGGTTCAATTAGCCCCCGCTTTTCCTCAACTACTATGACTAGATCTAAACCCTCACAGAAGGCTCTGGCGCCATCCGTCTCTAACGGCCAAGGCATTGCAACCTTATACAGTGAGACGCCAAGACGTGCGGCCTCTTTTTCAGTTAGGCCAAGTTCGTCGAAGGCTTGACGAACGTCGAGGTAAGATTTGCCGACAGTGACTATTCCAATCCGTCGTTCCGGGCCGGCAATGATAACGCGGTCAAGTCTGTTTTCGCGGGCATACGCTTTAGCTGCAGGGAGTTTGTAGCGATGCAGCATTTCCTCAAGCATCAAAAATTCAGTTACAATCTGGCGGTTATTCAGACCACCTTCTGGCATGTCGAATTGGGGAAGGATTGGACGAACACGTTCGGGGTCTAAGTCGACGACGGCAGAGGAATCCACCGTCTCACCAATCGCTTTGAAGCCTGCCCATAGTCCACTGAAACGAGACATTGCAAAGCCATGCAGGCCGTAGTCTAGAAACTCTTGAACACCAGCGGGCGAGAAGATTGGCATTAATGCGTCAACGAACGCGAACTCGCTTTGGTGTGCAACGGTAGACGACTTAGCCATATGGTCGTCACCACCAAGCGCAATCACACCACCATGACGGGCAGATCCCGCTTGATTTGCGTGTTTGAAGACATCCCCAGATCTGTCAACACCCGGGCCTTTGCCATACCATATCCCGAACACACCGTCGTATTTAGCCTCGCCAGAGTGCTCTATCTGCTGGGCGCCCCAGATCGCGGTTGCTGCTAAATCCTCGTTAAGTCCAGGCCTGAAGACAATGTGATGAGAGGCCAGGTGCTTTCGTGCAGACCAGAGTTGTTGATCATAAGCTCCAAGAGGAGAACCTCGATATCCGGAAATATAGCCAGCGGTATTGAGGCCAGCGGCTAAATCTCGTTGCCGCTGGATTAGGGGGAGGCGAACAAGAGCCTGCGTGCCAGTCATGAAGGCACTGCCGTCCTCCAACATATATTTATCGTCTAGCGAAACGTTACGAAGTTGCATCAAAGCCTCCATCCCGCATGTTAGCGGAATCTATACCCCAATTTGGCTGGGGCGAAGAGGAAGGGCAAGGCAAAGAAGGTATTTTTTGTCTTAGAACAGCCAAAGTTTTGGTTTCTATTTGCTAAATCGGTTGACCGAAGTGATGTTAGCCTATTAGGAACCGTTTTTGCCCTTAACTCGGAAACTTCAGAACCATGCCAAACGCCAATGCTGAGAACGCTCGTGCTTGGCCATTTCAAGAGGCACGAAAAGTGCTGCAAAGAATGGAGCAAGGTAAGAACGAGAAGGGATATGCCCTGTTTGAAACAGGCTATGGGCCTTCCGGGTTGCCGCACATTGGGACCTTTGGCGAAGTGGCCCGTACCTCAATGGTTCGTCGCGCATTCAGCGAGTTGTCTGACATTCCTACTCGTCTTTTTGCTTTTTCAGACGATATGGATGGCCTTCGGCGGGTGCCAGACAATGTTCCGAATAAAGAGATGTTGGCCAAACATCTGAACAAACCTTTGACGCAGGTGCCGGATCCCTTTGGTACTCACGACAGTTTTGGGGCACACAACAATGCTCGCCTCAAGGCATTTCTTGACGAATTTGGTTTTGACTATGAGTTCAAATCTTCAACCGACTGTTACAAGTCGGGTGAATTTGATTCAGCTCTTCTGGCTATGTTGCGCCAGTTTGAAAAAGTAATGAAGGTTATCCTCCCAACACTTGGCCAAGAGCGAAAAGAAACCTATTGCCCGTTTCTTCCCATCTCCCCAACGACGGGCGAAGTGCTCCAGGTGCCAGCTGTAGAAGTGCGCCCCGATGCTGGCAGCATTGTTTACGTTGATCCTTCGAGTAACAAACTTATTGAAACACCGGTTACTGGTGGGCATTGCAAGCTGCAGTGGAAGGCCGACTGGGCGATGCGGTGGTTCGCCCTGGATGTTGATTATGAAATGTCAGGAAAAGATCTGATTGATAGCGTTAAGTTATCTTCCGCAATTACTCGGATACTTGGTGGTAAACCTCCGGAAGGCTTTACCTACGAATTGTTCCTCGACAACGAGGGGGGCAAGATATCCAAGTCCAAGGGTAATGGACTTTCTGTTGAGGAGTGGCTTGCCTACGCGCCGCCAGAAAGTCTCTCGATGTTTATGTTCCAGAAGCCTACCGCAGCAAAGAGGCTTTATTTTGATGTTATCCCCCGTGCCGTCGATGAATACAGGCAGCATCTGGGTGGGTACAAAAGTCAGGATGCAGACAAACAATTAGACAACCCGGCTTGGCATATCCACGCGGGTAAGCCGCCGGAAACAGAGGGTGATTTTTCCTTCTCTCTGCTCTTGAATCTCGCTGCGGTCTGTAATGCTGAAGAGAAAGCAACGCTGTGGGGCTTCATTGCCCGATATGCTTCTGATCTAAACCCAAAAACTGCCCCTATGCTCGATAGGCTTGTCGGATATGCCCTTGCCTACTATCGAGATTTTGTTAAGCCAGAAAAGGCCTATCGCGCGCCGACTGAGGCCGAAAGAGCGGCTATGGCTGATCTTGCCGATAGGCTTGCCACTGCAGAAGACCGTTCAGCCGAATTGTTACAGAACGCTGTTTATGATGTCGGTAAGACGCACGGGTATGAAAACCTGCGTGAATGGTTTCAAGCTCTATACGAGGTGCTTTTAGGGCAGTCATCAGGGCCGCGGATGGGAAGCTTTATTGCACTCTATGGGGTAGAAGAAACAATTACGCTTATTAAAAAAGCACTGGCCAACGGGGGGCTTGCTGTCTCAGAATAAGAAAGAATTCAGGAGGCCATTATGGGTGTAAAGCTAACCGACGAGCAAATTTCAAAGTACCACGATGATGGATACGTTGTTGTTGAGGGGGTGCTCAGCCCGTCCAAGTTGAAAGAGCTGCGCGATCAAACTGACGCTATTGTAGCAGGTGCTAGTCAGGTTACAGCCAATGACAACCTTTATGACTTGGAAGATAGTCATAGGCCTGACAATCCTCGTGTGCGTCGTATTAAAGAGCCCTACAGCCACTTTCCATATTTTTGGGACCTTTGCCGCGATACGGATGTAACTGACATCGTAGCTCAGCTTATCGGAGCAGACATTCGCGTTTATGGTGGTAAAATGAATATCAAGGCAGCCTCCTACGGTGCGCCTGTTGAATGGCATCAAGATTGGGCTTTTTATCCTCATACCAATGATGATGTTTTAGCCACAGGAATTCTGTTGGATGACTGTGATGAAGCTAATGGCCCACTTTTAATGATTCCTGGTAGCCACAAAGGGCCGGTTTACGATCATCATGCTGATGGTTGCTTTTGCGGTGCGTTCGACCCGAATGCTATAGGCCTCGACGTCTCTGGAGCTCACAAATTAACCGGTCCGGCAGGGTCTATGACTATTCACCATGTGCGTGCGGTTCATGGCTCAGCACTCAACACTTCAAATCGGCAGCGCAGATTATTACTCACTGAGTATGCTGCAGCAGATGCTTGGCCACTTGCGAAAATGAAAGGTGATTTTAACGCCTGGGAAGCGCGAATGGTCCGTGGCAAATCGACGACAATGCCGAGAATGGCAGCGGTGCCGGTTCGGATGCCGTTTCCTGATGCGAAATCCCAAGGCTCGATCTATGAGAACCAGAAAGGGTCAACCAACCGCTTCTTTAAGACCTATGAAGACACCATTGAGGCTGCTGAGTGAATAAGCAAATAGCCTATGGAGAAATCCCATTTGACGAAGCATTGAAATTTTCTGGCTTTGACTTTCTTTGCGCTATTAGAGATGGAAAATTACCCCATCCTCAGATTGCTAAAACCTTAGATTTTCAGCTTGTCGTCGTAGAGAAGGGCTTTGTTGTCTGGGAGGGGTCCCCAAAAGCGGAATATTTTAACCCCCTTGGACGAGTGCATGGTGGTTGGATAGCAACATTGCTTGATAGTTGCATGGGGTGTGCAGGGCATACAATGCTCGATGCTGGCTATCCCTATACAACCCTTGATCTCAAAGTGAATTACACGCGAGGTATCATGCCAAAGGTTGGTATTTTGCGTGCAGAAGGCCGCGTTGTTCATTCTGGTCGAACCATGCTCTCTATGGAGGGCCGTCTGGTCGATCAAGCGGGAAAAATCTATGCGCACGGCACTTCAGTTTGCCTCGTGCTAGAACCTCCAGGTACTAAAAAATGAGCGAAAATCAACTCCCCGAGGGTGATCCTGGCCGATTTGAGGCAGTCATGGGCTTTCATTTGGAAGTATGGGAACCTAATTTCTGCCGATTTCGCGTTCAGGTTGGAGTGCAACATATGAACAGACAGGGACGTCCACATGGTGGTGTCGTCTCTGCTTTAATTGATTCAGCTGGAATGTTTGCCGGAAATAAAGATCCAGACGGCGAACGCAGGAGGAAAGCAGTAACAGTTTCAATGTCCTGCAATTTCATTGGCGCAGCGAAAGGTGGGGAACTTGTCTGTGAGGGGCGTGTTCTAAAACGGGGCCGCTCCACTTTCTTCTCAGAAGCTCGTTTATTTGATGGCACTGATGGTCCATTGCTGGCAAGCGGGCAGGGTGCCTATAAATTTTTAGATTAATTTCTGTAAATCTTGGTTGGGTTTAACTTTAGGTTAACCCAGCAGCTAGTTTTATTATCCTGATTGTTTCTTGCCACATTCCCAGCGCTTCGATGTTACTGAGCGGTACGAATTCAGCGTGGAGAGCATCATCCCCAGCTTTAACGGTACCCGAGGCATACTCAGCTGCGTAGTCGATCAGTGTATAATGTGTTTCGATGCGGCCATCGCCATCTGGGCGAATAATGTCAATAATATCAAGTACTTTACCTAATTTTATGGTGACGCCAGTCTCCTCCAATACCTCGCGATGAGCCGCGGTAGCAGCGGTTTCGCCAAGCTCTTGCATTCCGCCAGGCAAGCTCCATTGCCCAAGCCTAGGGGGTTTCCCTCGCTTTATAAGGAGTACGTCCGCGCCGCGTAGAACAACGACGCCAACACCGATCATCGGTCTGGTTGGATAACGCCTGTCTTCAGACATGGAGCCAAACTAATGACTTGTTCAGTGACGCTCCACGCACATAGCGACACCCATCCCGCCGCCAATGCACAACGTTGTTAGGCCCTTTTTGGCCTCTCGACGCTTCATCTCGTGAAGGAGTGTTATAAGGACACGGCAACCAGAAGCTCCAATCGGATGGCCAAGAGCAATTGCTCCCCCATTAACATTAAGAATTTCCGGATCGAAGCCAAGGTCTTTCCCAACAGCGAGAGCTTGGGCAGCAAAAGCTTCATTGGCCTCGATTAAGTCGAGGTCACCGACATCCCACCCTGCTTTAGCCAGCGCCTTGCGGCTAGCTGGAATTGGACCAGAGCCCATGAGGGCTGGATCAACTCCAGCTTGGGCAAAACTGCGAATGATTGCCAGAGGTTCTAGTCCGCGCCTTTCTGCTTCGTCTAAGCTCATTAAGACTACAGCTGCACCACCATCATTTATGCCTGAGGCATTGCCAGCTGTGACCGAGCCATCCTTGGTGAATGCTGGTCGGAGCGACGCCAACGCTTCAATCGTTGTACCGTGCTTAGGGTGTTCATCTTGATTGACGACTATGTCGCCTTTTCTGGTCTTTATGGTGAAAGGCACAATCTCGTCATCGAACCGACCGTTCTTTTGAGCGGCTTCGGCTTTCTGCTGAGAGGAAGCTGCAAAAGCATCTTGTTCCTCACGCGATATTTGCCACTTTTGTGCAACATTCTCGGCTGTCTGACCCATGTGATATCCATTAAACGCATCCCAGAGACCATCTTTGATCATTGTATCGACCATGCTGGTGTCGCCCATCTTTACCCCTGCGCGGAGAGGGGCGCAGTGAGGGGCTAGTGTCATATTCTCCTGACCGCCGGCGATGACAATTTCGCTTTCTCCGAGCCTTACTGACTGTGCAGCGAGACCCACGGCTTTTAGACCTGAGCCACAGACGTGGTTGATAGTGTAGGCTGGCGTGGTGTCGGGAAGGCCTGCTCTAATTGCGGCTTGGCGCGCAGGGTTTTGTCCCTGACCAGCGGTGAGAACCTGTCCGAAGATTAGCTCTGAGACGTCTGATGCATTTATTTTGGCATCCGAGAGTGCAGCTTGCACTGCAGCTGTTCCTAGCTGGTCAGCACTAACGGTTGAGAACGCGCCATTAAAGGTGCCGATTGCGGTACGTTTTGCGGCTACGATTGCGACGTCGGTCATGGATAGCTCCGTCTTCGAATAAAAGTGGAAACAGTATTATGCTGCACTGCACAAAATTAAACCTGAACCATAACAAGTGCAATAGTCTTTAGGAATGATGCTTTAACCAATCAATTAACGGCCGCCAGAGCCCGGATTTCGATTGACTACCTACTATCATCCCGACATGCCCAGCTGGAATACTCAGGCAATCCGCGTTCACTGCTGCACTGGCGAATGCTTTGGAGCTTTCGGGAGGCACAATCCTATCATTATCGGGCGCGGCAACTAAAATCGGTCCAGGGAATGTTGCTGCCTCAACAAGCTTGCCTGATACGCGCCAAAACCCCTCATGGGTTAAATTTGAACCGTACCAGTCCTCTAAAACGGTGTGCGCTACTGGCCACGCCAGATCTGGACCGCCATTGACCCAATCTTCCATCGCAACAAATAATTTTGCTTCGTCGGACTCTTGATCAATCTCTGAAAAGTGCCTGAACTTTCTTGCGGCAAGAGTGGGATCTAAGGCTATGAAAAGTGTTTGGATAATGTCCGTTGGTACTGCACCGGTTTCAGCTGAAGCCTTTGAAAACCAAGGGCCTAACTCTGCGATGGAAGCAGCTACTTCAGAAGAGGGTGCGTGAAAATTCCAAGGCGTTGCCAATAAGGCCAATCCAATGATTTCGCTTGGGCGATGGGCTGCTAGTGCCGTCGCTAAAAGCCCTCCCATGCAGTATCCCATCAGAAAGGGGTTTTTCGAAGTTAAGCTGGAAACATGAACCAGAATAGGAATTAGTCGGTCGGAAAGATAGCGATCCACTGACCAGTCTATGGCGTCAACCTCTGGGTTTCCCCAAGAGATTAAAAATGGTCTGAAACCAGCATCAGCAAGAGCCTGCATGAGACTTCGCCCAGGCATTAGGTCAAGAACGTCCGAGCTGTTAATCAGGGATGGGATGGCGATGATAGGCTGTCCATTGCTGTCGGGAGCAAAGTCGAGCAGTTGAGTATTTCCGGCACGCCAAACTACTTTGTGATTGCTTGGAGGGCGATGATAGGGATGAGCCCGGTATTTTCCTATTCCACCTAAAAAGCCGCTCCATCTCTTACTAGTTTCTGCTAATATCGCTGCAGAAAGCGCTAATCGGTCTTGTGGTGATGCACCTAATTTATGAAAAAGTGTTAGATCGACTTGACTATCTATTGGGCTTGTTGGAAGCGAGGCCGCCAAAAGATAGGCGCGCCAAGCAGCAAAAGCGTGCAATGCGAGTGGACGCGGCCCCAACCTATGTGTCGTTTCTTGGCTCATCATGAATATTGAAACGGCATTAATCCTGATTCCGTCAATTCATCTTTCCACATTTTAGTGTGTTTTGCTTGACCAATTGACTTCTTTTTGCGATGCAGCATTAATTCAGGTGCGTTTAGCAGATCATTGAAGGTCAGAAACATGGCAGCGGACAAGCGCGAACATGGTGCTCCGGTGATTATTAAAAAATATGCGAACCGGCGTCTCTATAATACCGAATTAAGCTCCTACGTCACACTTGATGATTTGAGAGTTCTGATTGCTGATGATGTCGATTTCATTGTGCAAGATGCAAAAACGGGTGAGGATTTAACTCGTTCCGTTCTAACGCAGATCTTGGCTGAAGCGGAACAATCTGATGGTAATTTGTTGCCGATAAAGTTTTTACGCCAACTAATAGCAATGTATGGCGATGGCATGAGTTGGATGATGCCTCAGTATCTTGAACACATGACTACATGGTTTGAAGAACATCAAAAAGATATGCGGAAAACCATGGAAGGTACTTTTGGGACAGTATTTCCTGTTGGGGCCTCTATGGACGCAATGCAGGAAATGACTAGACGAAATGTGGCTGCTTTTGACCAAGCAATGAAGGCCTTCTGGCCTAACGCTGCACCTACAAAATCGAATGAGCAAAAGGCCCCAAGCGGTGCAGAAGGCGGCATCGACGAGTTGCGGCGGCAAATGGAAGAGATGCAAGAGCGCTTAAAAGAGCTCAGCACGAAGTCATAGGTTTTAGACCAGCGCCAGCTCAGTCATTTTCCAGCCTCCGGATACGCGTTCAAATAGTAATGGGTGCGCATTACCCACTGACGTCTCTGTAAGTGGCACATTTAAACCGGCAGCAATCACACGGAGGTTGCCTCCGTGTGCAACGATTGCAACTTCGCCTGGCCAAGATAGAGCTTGGGTGAAGCCGGTCCTTGTCCGGTGGATGAACTCTGCCATGCTCTCGCCGCCAGCGGGCGACTTTGTCCAATCTAGTTCAGACGAGGGCGTGCCCATAAATTCACCAAAAAGGCGTTCTGCCAAATTTGGATTCACTGTCATTGGTCGTGAACCGGCTACAGCGACGCCTGTGTCATAAGCGCGTTTGAAAGGGCTAGCTACAACAAGGTCTATTTTATGATCAGCTAATAATGCACTTGCAGCTTCTGCCTGATTGGTTCCAGTTTCATCAAGGGGAATTGTGGGTACTTGAACAATCCCGCTGAAGTTACCGGCTGTTTGGCCATGTCGAACGAAATAAAATCTGTCCTTTTCGCAAGCCAAGGGCTCTTCCCCTGCTTTAACGGTAAGAACATCAAGTCCGATTGCCATTTTTTCCACCTTAAGCTCGAATCTTATATCCAGAGAACCATAGAAAAGCCCTCGAAGATCGCCAAGTCTTAGAACGATTAAGGTTATAAAATTTGACTAATTGTTAGCGGGCTATAAGGTTTTGATGCTTTCTCATCATCAGAGCCTCTGCAAGAAGTAGGGCAGCTGACTAAACCGCAAAATATTCTGGAAAAATGCGATCTGAGCTCTTCTGTTTTTAAACTATTTTAATCTGTGTCCAAGCCGTCCTGCTAAATCTTGTATGAATTGCCAAGCGACGCGGCCCGAACGTGAGCCGCGTGTTGTGGCCCATTCAAGGGCATCACGCCTTAATTCCTCTGGAGGCACAGAAAGACCTAACGCCTTTGCATAGCCGTCTATCATTTCAAGAAACACATCTTGGCTGCAAGAATGGAAGCCGAGCCAAAGGCCGAAGCGATCGGAAAGTGAAACTTTTTCCTCGACTGCTTCTCCGGGGTTAATGGCTGTGGCTCGCTCATTTTCGATCATGTCACGAGGCATGAGATGACGTCGATTAGAGGTGGCGTAGAAGAGGACATTTTCTGGCCGACCTTCAATTCCACCCTCAAGCACAGCTTTTAACGATTTATAAGTTGCATCACCGCTATCAAATGAAAGGTCGTCACAGAAGACTATGCATCGGCGACCGCTTTCTTCAATGATACGCAATAGTGCTGGCAGGCTCTCGATATCCTCACGGTGAATTTCAATAAGTGCAATCCTATCCTTAACATCGCCTCGTTCCCTATTAACCTCTGCATGTGCAGCTTTAACCAGGGAGCTTTTACCCATACCACGAGAGCCCCATAGTAAAGCATTGTTTGCTGGTAGCCCCTGAGCAAATCGGTTGGTGTTATCAAGAAGAATATCCCGCACTCGGTCTACGCCACGCAGTAGTCCAATTTCAACGCGAGCCACGGTTTGGACAGGGAGTAAGCTACGGTTCTCAGCCTGCCAAACAAATGCGTCGGCGGCGTCTAATGAAGATGCAGCATGGGGGGGCGGAGCGAGCCGATCCAGAGCTTCAGCGATGCGCTCTAAAAGGGCTTGTGTGTTTGAATCAGACATCATGGAGGGTGATTACCAAAAGAGTTTTACGGGAACATTACGAGCTTAAAGAACTCACGCGATTGGACGGACTTGATAGGGGGCGTTTGCTCTTGGTGCAAGAGGGCACAGCATACTTAGAACCACTCTTGGGTTAGGTATCAAATCGTTTTTATGCCTAGTGAACAAAAGAATGGTTTGCTGAGATGGGTTCTAAGAGCTCTCCATCCATAATTACCTAGTTATTTATGTTACTGCTTAAATAATTTTTGCGTAAAATAGCAGTATCGGTGTTATAAATGTATTAACTGAGCTTATTTTGCAAAGGTGGTAAATGGATACATTTACTGGAATGAGGCTTTTTGCTGAAGTTGTTGATGCCGGATCTTTTTCGGCAGCGGGGCGACGTTTGGGTTTGGCGGCGTCGTCAGTTTCTCGTCAAGTAAATAGCTTGGAGGACACACTTAACGCGAGGTTGCTTAATAGATCGACAAGAAGCCTCAGTCTTACTCATGCCGGCGAGATTTACTATGAGCGGGTTCGAAGGATTTTAAGTGAGGTTATTGAGACCAACGCTGCTGTATCTCAATTAGAGGCAACGCCCAAAGGCTCATTAAGGGTCAATGCACCGGTAGTATTTGGTCGAAGACACATAGCGCCACATTTGACTGAATTCTGCGCACGATATCCTGAGGTTTCTATTGATCTGACGCTTACAGATCACTTTGTTGATGTCATAGAATCTGGTGCGGATGTTGTTGTGCGTGTTGGGGGGTTAAGTGACTCTAGCCTTATCGCGAGGCGGTTAGCGCCGAACCGCCGAGTTTTGGTTGCTGCACCCGCCTACATTGAAAGATGTGGTGTGCCTGAAACTCCAGAAGCACTCACTGAGCATGCGTGTCTTATCTACAAATTCAATGTGAGCATGGCAGAATGGCATATTCGCACATCCGACGGCAGCGTGACAAAAGTTAAAGTTCAGGGACCTCTGACAGCGAATAATGCTGAAGCGTTGCACTCTGCCGCTAGAGATGGGCTTGGGATAGCACTCCTACCAACATGGACAGTCGGGCGCGATATCATCTCTGGTGCCCTAGTGCGCTTACTGCCAGGGCACGAAGCAGATATTAGGGGTCATGAGACGGCAATTCACGCAATATACCCTCATGCGCGCCATCTTTCGGCAAAAGTCCGCGCCTTCGTTGATTTCCTGGTAGGTAAGTATAGGCCGACGCCTTACTGGGAATTCGAATAGCTAATAATGGTGTTAGAAACGGTTAAAGAAATCTCATTGCTCAAAACAGCTAAGCAGGCAAAGTTAGGAATTAATCAGTTTGCTCTTGTCTGGTAATAGGCGCTATTCGTCTGACAGCCTGTCTATTTAGGTTTGCTTATAAAACGATGAGCCATTGTAATAAGAGCTTCATCTTTTTGTCACGAAAGTGTCCAAGCTCATCGGTCACAACCCTCTCGATGGTAAAATATCGCGAGGCGAGAGCATGGCGGCGATTGTTGTAAAATCACTAACGAAAACTTTTGGAAAATCTAAAAAGGCGCTCGATAACGTTAGCCTTACCATTGAGCCTGGCGAAATGGTGGCATTGATAGGTGCGTCAGGATCCGGGAAATCTACCTTAATCCGACACATTGCCGGTCTCGTCGAGGGAGACCGTCTGAAGGGCTATTGTGGAGTAAATGTCCTTGGAAGGAGTATCCAAGACAATGGAAGGATTTCGGCTGGAGCTCATGATGTCCGCAGACATATCGGAGTAATTTTTCAACAGTTTAATCTGGTTGAGAGAATGAGTGTTCTATCGAATGTCCTTGTGGGCGTTCTCGGCAGAATACCTAGTTGGCGCGGATATCTGGGACTTTTCTCAAAAGATGAAAAACGGCTGGCTTTAGCCGCGTTGGATCGCGTTGGGATCTTAGCGACCGTTCGACAGCGCGCATCTACGCTTTCTGGTGGCCAACAGCAACGAGCGGCGATAGCGAGGGCGCTTGTGCAACAGTCAAAAATTATTTTGGCGGACGAACCTATCGCGTCGTTGGATCCTGCATCATCCAAAAGGGTGATGGAGACACTTAGGTCTGTGAACGAGGAAGACGGCATCACCGTAGTGGTTTCGTTGCATCAGGTTGACTACGCATATCGATACTGCCCGCGCACAGTGGCTCTCAGAGATGGGCAGGTTATCTATGACGGACCAAGCGATGCTCTGACACCGGGGTTCTTGCACGAACTCTACGGTGCCGCGAGTGATGAATTAATTCTCGGTGAGCGGAAAGAAACGCCCCCGAAGCCTAGCAAGGCGGCGGCGTATGCAAAGCCAAGCCGGTTGGTTCCCCAAGGCAAATTGAAGATGGCGGTTTCAGTTTGAGCGCTCTCCATTTTCGAGGTCGCTTAGGGTCTTTCCGCTGAAGCCAATTAAAAATTTCCTCAAATTATTCATCAAAAAGGAGAACAAGATGATCTGTAAAACACTGGCAGTAGCCGCGATTGTCGCGTCGACTGCTTTGAGCGCGAGTACTGCATTTGCGCAATTTAAGCCGCTTGAAGGGGATCCGAAGGAAATTAACTTTGGAATTATTTCTACTGAGAGCACACAGAACCTGAAACAAGCTTGGGTTCCGCTTATTAAAGATATGGAAACGGCGATAGGTATTCCTGTGAAGCCATTCTTCGCACCTGATTATGCGGGTGTTATTGAGGCAATGCGCTTTGGCAAGGTCCACGTTGCCTGGTTTGGTAACAAATCAGCTATGGAAGCAGTTGATCGTGCAGGCGGGGAAGTCTTTGTTCAGGAAATAAAGGCCGACGGTGAGCAGGGTTACTATTCACATATCCTCGTTAATTCCGGAAATGACAAAATCAATTCTCTGAAAGATTTATTTTCGACGTGTGCATCGCGCTCTTTAAACTTTGGTATTGGGGATCCTAATTCCACATCGGGTTTCTTAGTTCCAAGTTTCTATGTTTTTGCGCAAAACAATGTTGACCCAAAGGCATGTTTTAAAACAGTTCGTAACGCCAATCATGAAACAAACCTTATGGCTGTAGCGAATAAACAGGTTGACGCTGCTGCGAACAATAGTGAGCAGGTGGCCCGTTCAAAGATGAAGGCACCAGAAGCAGCCAAAAACGTTAAGATTATTTGGACTTCGCCTCTCATACCGGCTGACCCGTTAGTGTACCGACGCGATCTATCCAAGATCTTGAAGGCAAAAGTAAAAGGTTTCTTCTTAAGCTATGGACGTTTGGGCTCAGACGCTGAGAAGCAAAAAGCAGTGTTGAAAGGGCTTGGCAGCGGGGGAGGTGGATACACCGACTCTAGCAATTCGCAGCTGATCCCAATCCGGCAGCTTTCTCTGTTTCGTGATAAGCTGAAGTTACAAGCTGACACCCGTATGGATGCGGCTGAAAAAGCCAAAAAAATCAAAGTGATTGAATCCAAATTATCCGAGCTGAAGGTACTGGAAAAGAACCTGATGTAAGGGTTTCGGTAACTAACCTGTAGGGCTCGGTGAGTCATTTTTATGGCTTCACCGAGCCTAGTGTTTTTTTGCTACTAGAATTGGATGATCTGCATGGCTGACCTCGCCACCAAAGCTCAAACTATGGACCTCCCAAAGGCAGACTTAAAACGTAGCAGTTTGACTTTGGGCATTTGGGCAATTCTTGCGATTGCCTTGATGTGGTCTTGGGAAGGTGCAGATATGCGCCCTCTAGCTCTTTATAAAGACGCAGCAAACATGGCGGCCTTTGTTGATGGGTTTTTCCCTCCAAATTTTTATGAGTGGCCAACGCTGCTTCAAGAGATGATCATCACAGTACAAATTGCAATCTGGGGAACTATCCTATCTGTCATTTGTGCTGTTCCTTTTGGTATTTTGTCTTCCGAAAACATGGTTCCTTGGTGGGTCTGGCAGCCAGTAAGGCGGTTGATGGATAGTTTTCGCGCAATAAATGAAATCGTTTTTGCAATGTTGTTCGTTGTTGCTGTTGGCCTTGGTCCTTTTGCCGGTGTTTTAGCCTTATGGATTCACACTACAGGGGTGTTGGCAAAACTTTTTTCAGAGGCGGTGGAGGCTATAGACCCACAACCTGTGGAGGGGATCAAAGCAACAGGTGCGGATAAAATACAGCAGGTGATTTATGGTGTGATCCCTCAAGTTATGCCTCTTTGGATTTCTTATTCCCTGTACCGTTTTGAGTCCAATGTTCGGTCTGCCACGGTGCTAGGTATCGTCGGAGCCGGAGGGATAGGTATGATTCTATGGGAACAAATTCGTGGTTTTGATTATGCAGGTACGGCAGCCACTTTAATTGTGATTGTGGCAAGCGTGACATTGATAGATGTGATCTCTCAACGTCTGCGAAAGATGGTTACCTAAACTGTGATTTGCGGGATATTTATTGAAAAGGGTAGGTAAATGAGTATTTCGGACCGCTTATTTAAAACCTTGGAAGTCGATGGTGCTGCACAGTACGGTTCAGAAGACGTTAGTCAGCTGGAGCATGCATTACAATGCGCGTTACAGGCGGAGGAGGAGGGCGCTACTGAAGCCCTCATAACTGCTGCATTACTGCACGATATTGGTCATTTGGTGCATAAGCTTGGCGTGGCTGCTGAACGAGGTATTGATGATCGGCATGAAATGCTCGGAGAGAAGTTGCTTAGGCGTCATTTTAAAGAGGATGTTGTTTTTCCGGTTGCGTTGCACGTAAATGCAAAGCGCTATCTTTGCTTCGCCGAGCCTAGCTATTTCGATACTTTATCTTTTGCATCAGTGCGAAGCTTAGAACTACAGGGTGGCCGATTTAATCAGGATGAGGCTGATTGTTTTATTCAACAACCGGGCGGCAAAGATGCTGTTAGACTTCGTCGTTGGGATGAAGGAGCAAAACTGCCGGGAAAAAATACCCCTTCACTCATGCACTTTTGGCGCTATGTCGAAAGTTGCATCACGCTTTAAAGTTCCCATCTCGAACCATAAAATCGAGCGTCTCATCTAAGGCTTTTCGGAACCGTCTAAACATTTCTTGTATATCATCATGTCCGATGATTAGTGGCGGACAGAACGCTACCGAATTACCAATTGGCCGAGTAATTAGACCTGCTTCCATAACTCGATTGTAGAGATAGTCAGGTGCAGGGCCTTTAATATCAATTGGGTCTTTCGTTGATTTGTTGGTTACGAGTTCAATAGCACCAACCAAACCCACGCCTCTTGTCTCACCAACGAGTGGGTGAGATTCAAATGCCGTCAATTCTGCTATAAATGTTTTAGAAACACTTTGAACACGACTAACAATGTCGATTTCCTCATAAATTTTTAAAGTTTCGTAAGCAACTGCACTTGCAACAGGGTGGCCAGAGTAAGTGTAGCCGTGGCCGAGTATGCCGAGCTCACCAGCATGATTTGCAATCGTCTGAAAAACTTCTTCACGCATCAAAACTCCTGCAATTGGCAGGTAAGCTGATGAGAGGGCTTTTGCGACAGTGATAAAATCCGGCTGAAGATTATAGGTCTGGCTGCCAAACATATTCCCCGTTCGGCCAAAGCCACAGATCACTTCGTCGGCCACAAAAAGGACCTCGTACTTTTTGAGAATTGCTTGGATTTTATCGAAATAAGTGCGGGGAGGGACGATTACCCCACCAGCGCCCATGACGGGTTCGGCAAAAAAGGCAGCAACAGTCTCGGGTCCTTCGGCCAAAATCATAGCCTCGAGATCATCAGCCATCCGGGTGGCAAAATCTTCTTCCGTTTCTCCCTCTTGGCCATATCGATAGAAGTGAGGGCAAGACGTGTGTTTGACGTCAGCAATTGGAAGATCAAAAGCTGCGTGCATGTGCGGTAAGCCGGAGAGGCTGGCAGCAACTAGAGTTGTTCCGTGATACCCTTTCATTCGGGCAATTATTTTCTTTTTCTCTGGGCGCCCTTTTGCATTTTGGTAGAAGCGAACGAATTTAACTATACTGTCATTTGCTTCTGAACCTGAATTAACGAAAAACGCTTTCGTCATACCATCTGGTGCTATGGAGACGAGCTTTTCAGCTAGATCAATACCGGAGTTATGGCTCATATGTCTGAACTGTTGGACATATGCGATCTTCCGCATTTGATCTGTTGCCGCGTTAATAAGACGTTCTTCCCCATACCCAAGGGATGTGCACCATAACCCCGCCATTCCTTCGATATACTCTTTCCCGGTATCATCGAAGACACGCACGCCGTTGCCATGACTAATGATAGTTGGACCAATCTCAAGATGTTTTTTGAGGTTGGTCATTGGGTGAACTAGATAGGCCTTATCTCGTGCTGCAGGTGAATTGGCGAGACCGTCCATTAGTTTTTCTCCTTTTTTTAGGCTTAGGGTGAACGTTCTATAAAACGTCGCACACGAGAGATCTGATCCCCGCCCCAAAAGATTTCATTCTCGACAACAAATGTTGGAACTCCAAAGATGCCAAGGCGTTCTTCTGCATCTGTTATTATTTGCTGTAATTGTAAGCGTCCTTTTTCTTGAAGAAACGCTTCAAATTCTCTGCCGTCCGAACCTAAGTTCGCAATCACGGTCTTGACTTGGTCAATTTGTTCTATGTCCAGCTCCCGTTTGAAGAAGCCCTCGAATACAGCATTGTGATAGCTTTCAAGAACATCAGGCTGTGTTTCTTTTAAAAAGATCATCCCAACATGAGCGATGGTGCTATCAAAGAGTTTCTGAGGGCCCCTGACAATTAGGCCCTGTTCATTCGCTAGCCGTCTGGCGTCCATATATGAGTATTTTACTCGTCGCCATTGATGAGCGTTTCGAGTTTCTACCTCGCCTAAGTATTGGTCGATCTGGAGGGAATATGGAAGCCAATCAATTTCGAGCTCCAAGTCGGCTGCCATCTCTCTCGCTGAATTCATAGCGAGATAGGCGTATGGGCTTTTATAGTCGATATAGACGACGATCTTTTTTGTCATCCCTGACCTTTTTATGCTGCACTGCACAATATGTCGCGCGGCAAACCGTACAATGGGATTCATGGGTGCTCTAAACACATAAAGCCTAACGCCGTTGTGCTGCTGATATCAACTGACAATTAAAAAGGAGATCCGCAATGGGACGCGTAGCGATTGTAACTGGGGGCACCAGAGGCATTGGTCGTGCAATTTCAGAAGCTCTGCATGCTTCAGGCTACGACGTAGCGGCAAATTATGCAGGAAATTCAGAAGCAGCGTCCAAGTTTTCCGCAGAGACAGGTATATCCACATATAAATGGGATGTGGCCGATTATGACGCTTGCCAAGCCGGCGTCGATCAGATTGTTGCTGAGAAGGGCCCAGTTGATATTGTAGTCAATAATGCAGGCATCACTCGTGACGGGACTTTGATGCGGATGACACGTCAGCAATGGGATGAGGTTATCGACACAAATTTAGGATCTTGTTTTAACATGGCACACGCTGTGTTTCCGTCAATGCGTGAACGTGAATTTGGTCGGATCGTAAATATTGGGTCGATAAATGGCCAAGCGGGCCAATATGGGCAGGTGAACTACGCCGCTGCGAAATCCGGTATCCACGGTTTTACAAAGGCACTCGCTCAGGAGGGTGCGCGGTATAACATTACCGTCAACGCAATAGCACCTGGCTATATAGATACTGATATGGTTGCTGCCGTCCCAGCAAATGTTCTGGAAAAGATTGTAGCTAAAGTTCCTGTTGGCCGCCTCGGTCACGCTGAAGAGATTGCACGAGGCGTGTTATTTCTAGTGGCCGATAACGCTACCTTCGTTACAGGGTCAACCGTATCAATTAACGGTGGTCAGCATATGTACTGATCGATAGTTAGGAACTGGAGCTGTCTTGTATGGCAGCACCGGCTTTTAACATGGCATCGATTACGGCGTCTTCATAACCAAGTCCGCGAAGTACTTCTGCTGTGTGTTCCCCAAAACGTGGAGCACCAGATCGAATTGTTGGCGGAGTTGCTGACATTTTATAGGGCGGGGCCATTAGTCGGATGCGCCCCTCGCTGGGGTGGTTCATTTCATGCCAAAACCCAACAGCAGTTAAATGTTCATCACTTACGACCTGATCTAATGAATTGATTTGCATGCAGGGAACTCCAGCCTCAGCAAGTTCGGCAACTAGGTCTGCAGTCGGCCTGCTGAGAGCCATCTCCGCCGTTAAGGCTAGAACTTCTTCCCGCCGTTGAAGGCGTGCTGCCCGAGTATTGTAGCGAGGATCATCAGTTAAATCGGGCCGATTGCCTGCTTTTGTTAAACCCCGCCAATGTTTATCGCTGGAGGCTAGAATACAAACCCAACCGTCTTGTGTGCGCATTGGCCAGCGCATTGGTTTTGCATGTCGATCGGAGCCCACTTCACCCATTGCGGGCACAAATCCTTCACCGGCCAAATGCTCAATCATTGTGAAGGAAGTCATGCATTCGAACATTGGAGTTTCGATTTCTTGTCCTTTACCAGTTGAGAGCTTGTGATAGAGACCGGCCGATATTGCTAAAGCGGCAAAGACTCCTGTTGTTTTATCTGCGATGAGCATTGGAACATAACGTGCTTCTCGGCCGCCATATCCTTCCAGCGCCACAAGCCCAGATACACCCTGGATAATGTCATCAAATGCGGCTCTACCGGCATAAGGCCCATCGGCACCAAAGCCCCAGATATTACAATAAACAATTTCCGGATTAATTTTGCGAACTTGAGCGTAGTCAAACCCAAGGCGTGTTAGTGGCTCTGGTCGCATATTGTGGACAAATACATCAGCATCCTGCAGCAGCTTTTTCATAGCGCTAGCGCCAGCTTCTGTTTTTAAATCTAGCACAACGCTGCGTTTATTTCGGTTTAACTGCATGAAGTTAGATGTCATTCCCGGGTTACGGGCAGGGCCCGTAAGGCGAGTTAAATCTCCATCGGGGGCTTCGACTTTAATTACCTCGCAGCCAAGGTCAGAAAGCATCTGTGTGCAGTATGGTCCTACAACAACTGTTGTTAGATCTACTACCTTCAAGCCATCGAAAGGACCGGGCATAGAAGAGCCTCCAATTTCTAAATTTTCAATGAGATTATGAAGCTGTTAGATCGGAGTTAGAAGATCATCTGTTTATGGGGTTATTTGAAAGGGTGTATGACGGTTAATAGTGAGAAAAATTAGATTTTTTACTCAATCAATATGAACCTTTATCAACCCTTTCCTTCAAGTCTCAAGCTAACTGTTGCTTGAAAATCAGAAAAACTATTGGCCACGATCGCTTCCCGTATTTGACGCATAAGGTCTTGATAATGAAATAGGTTATGTTCTGTTAACAACATGAGGCCTAGAACTTCTTCAGCCTTAGTCAAATGATGGAGGTAGGCCCTGTCATATTTGGAGCAAACTGGGCAGTTGCAACGTTCATCAAGAGGCGTTTGGTCATCTTTGAAGCGAGAATTTCGGAGGTTTATAGGCCCATTCCAAGTCCAGGCCTGTCCCGTTCGACCTGACCGAGTAGGCAGAACACAATCGAACATATCAACCCCTCTTGCCACGGCACCGATGATGTCAGCGGGTTTTCCAACTCCCATCAGATAGCGTGGACGGTTAATGGGTAGATGAGGAGTGGTGAAGTCAAGGGTTTCAAACATTTGCTCTTGGCCTTCACCTACTGCGAGACCACCAATGGCATAACCCTCGAACCCTATTTCTTTTAGGTTCTCAGCGCTTTCAGCGCGCAGATCAGGGTAGATACTCCCTTGGACAATTCCGAATAACCCATATCCTTCGCGCTGTCTGAAGGCGTCTCGGCTGCGGCGTGCCCATCGCATGGACAGTTGCATCGACTTTGCGGCAACCTCATGCTCAGCAGGGTAAGGTGTGCATTCGTCAAATGCCATTGTTATTGTGGCATCGAGCAGATCTTGAATTTCAATGGATCGCTCAGGTGATAGATCGTGGTAACTGCCATCTATGTGGCTACGAAACCGAACACCATCCTCTTTAATTTTTCTCAATTCAGACAGCGACATCACCTGAAAGCCACCCGAGTCAGTTAAGATGGGGCCTGGCCAACGCATGAATTTATGAAGGCCACCAAGTTTAGAAACTCGTTCAGCCCCTGGCCGCAACATCAAATGATATGTGTTGCCAAGAATGATATCGGCTCCTGAAGCTTTTACGTCTTCAGGTCTCATTGCCTTAACCGTTCCTGCTGTTCCGACGGGCATAAAAGCGGGAGTTTCTATTGTACCGTGCGCTGTCTGTATACGTCCTCGTCGTGCCGAAGCGTCCTGGGCAAGGATCTCAAAACCTATCGTCATGGTATTAAAAGGCTCGCATCACCGTAAGAAAAGAAACGATATCGTTCTTGGATTGCATGATTATAAGCCTGCTGCATGCGCTCATGTCCCATCAATGCCGACACCAACATAAAGAGGGTGGACTTTGGTAGGTGAAAGTTGGTCATCAATCCATCAATAACGCGAAATTTATATCCAGGCGTGATGAAGATATTTGTTTCTCCGCTAAAAGCTTTGATCTCTCCTGACATTGCTGCGGTTTCAAGGATCCTCAACGGAGTTGTTCCGATCGCAATAACGCGTCCTCCCGAAGCTTTCGTTTCAGCAATTGCATTTACAGCATCTTCAGTGACCTCACCCCATTCGCTGTGCATTTTGTGATCTTCTATGCTTTCTGTTTTAACGGGCAAAAACGTACCTGCTCCCACATGCAGGGTTACTGTGGTTTGTTTAATTCCTGATTTGGATAGTTTGTCTAATAAACGTTTTGTGAAATGAAGGGATGCTGTGGGAGCGGCGACCGCTCCGTCACGTTTTGCAAATGGTGTCTGATAGTCGTTTAAATCTTGCGCCAGGCCACCGGATGGTCTTTTGATGTAGGGAGGTAAGGGTGCTGAACCATAGCGCTGGAGTTCTTTAAGAAAATTCTCGCCAGTACTGTTAAACCTTAAGCTAACTTCACCACCATCTAATTTGTCTTCCAAAATTGCATAGAATTCTGGTGCAAAGTCGACACGGTTACCTTCTCGAAGGCGTCGA
>JAURGE010000024.1 GCA_030833925.1 Alphaproteobacteria bacterium | reverse complement strand
AACAAAATCCCTCGAAACAATGCACTGGATGAGGACAAAAGGCGTTCGTTTTCTGCCAATCTACGGAAAGCAAGCCTACAAAATTGATGGACGTTTCGTATTCTGGGGAGGCCTTACTGTTTCGGCATGGGGTGGCGGCCCAGGGCTGGTTGATGCGCTTCATGAACGAGCGGAAAAAGAAGGAATTGAAGTTCGCTACCACGCCCGTGGGTTCGAATTAATAGCCGACGACGACGGCGTACACGGGATTAAAGTTAAACAAAACGGAAAAACATACACAATCGCATGCAAGTCAGTAGTTCTGGCATGTGGTGGTTTTGAATCAAACGCCGAATGGCGAACCAGATACCTGGGACCAGGATGGGATCTCGCGAAAGTTAGAGGCACACGCTACAACATGGGTGATGGCATAAAAATGGCCATGGAAATTGGTGCCCGACCTCACGGCAACTGGTCTGGATGTCACGCAGTCGGCTGGGACTACAACGCACCAGAATTTGGCGACATCCATGTTGGCGACAACTTTCAAAAGCACTCATACCCATGGGGCCTGATGATCAATGCAGAAGGTAAGCGATTTGTTGATGAAGGATACGACTTCAGAAACTACACCTATGCAAGTTATGGCCGGAAGGTCTTAGAGCAGCCAAATCAAATGGCTTGGCAGGTGTTTGACAACAAAATCATTCCAATGCTGCGCGATGAATATCGCATTAAACAGGTCACAAAAGTACGTGCCAACACTTTAGAGGAATTAGCCGAGAAGCTAGATGGCGTTAATAAAGAGGGCTTCCTTAGGGAAATTAAAGCCTACAACGCTGCAGTTCGCACGGACATTAAATTTGACCCGAACGTTAAGGATGGTCGCCGGACAGAGGGTTTACCAATAGATAAGACAAACTGGGCAAACACATTGGACGAAGCGCCATTTGAAGCCTACCAAACCACTTGTGGTCTGACATTTACTTTCGGTGGTTTGAAAATTAATCCTGAAACTGGTGCAGTCCTCGATGCCTCCGACGAGCCAATTTCTGGGCTTTATGCGGCCGGCGAGCTTACTGGTGGCTTGTTTTATATGAATTATCCCGGTGGTACTGGACTTATGGCTGGCGCTGTGTTTGGGAAAATCTCAGGTGCGTCAGCCGGAAAACAGGCGATGTCTAACCGGTAAGGCTAATTCGCTATGGCGGAAATCGCTGTGTTAGGAGCTGGCGCATGGGGATCAGCACTAGCTATTGCACAAGCCGCCAATAACCATGAAGTCCTGCTCTGGGCGAGACGCCCAGAGCGGGCAATGGAACTTTCCAAACAGCGAAACTCCGCGCCTTATCTCCCAGAAATCGTTAAGTTTCCGGAAAATCTAACCGTCACTGCGGACCTTGGTCAGTGTGGCCTCGCGCCAATTATACTTGTCGTTACCCCCGCACAAGAAACTCGCAAAGTTCTTGAACGGCTAAGGCCGAGCGGAGCTATTGTTCTCTGTTCAAAGGGTATTGAACGGAAAACTGGGCTCTTGATGCCCCAAATGGCTAGAGAGGTTGCTCCAAAAGCCAAGATTTTTGTTATGAGTGGCCCTAATTTTGCAAGTGAAGTTGCATTAGGTCTGCCAGCAGCAGCTACTCTTGCAGGTCCCGCGCTATCTGATGCGGTTAGTCTTGCAGAACAGTTGGCCACAGCAGCATTTAGACTTTATCCGTCCGCTGATCTTGCGGGTGCAGCGCTCGGAGGAGCGCTTAAGAACGTCATAGCAATTGCGGCAGGCGCAGTTGATGGAGCCGGACTTGGTGAGAACGCTCGCGCGACGATAACTACTCGCGGACTTGCCGAAATTGCTCGAATTGCTGCTGCAATGGGTGCGGAAAGAGAAACGCTGATGGGGCTTGCTGGCTTGGGTGATTTGATGCTCACCTGCTCAAGTCCCTCATCACGGAATTACAGTCTCGGCGTTGCCTTGGGGAAAGGACAAACGCTTGGAGAAATTTTATCCCAGAGGAAGGGAGTTTCTGAAGGCGTAGATACGGCCGAAGCCGCACTGGCTTTGGCTTCACGACTTGGGGTTGAAGTTCCAATAATTTCTTCTGTTAGTTCCGTTTTATCGGGCGTACTCAGCCTAGAAAATGCAATTTCCAGTCTAATGTCGCGCCCTCAACCTTCAGCAGAACTGAGATAGATTACTTCCAGCCAACCTCGTTAAAGATGATCTGCGCAGTTGGCAGGTTTTTGGCCACCTTAGATAAATCGACGTCATCGGGTTTAAAAAATCCAAGGGCTGCAACGGACGGGCTAAGCGCCACACCAGATACCGCAGGATATTCATCATTTCCGGCAGAGAAGTATTGTTGAGCCTTTTCATCCGTAAGATATTCCAAGAATTTTATTGCGTTGGCTCTATTGGGAGCATGCGCAGCAACACCACCCCCAGATAAATTCATATGCGCACCTTCATTGCCTTGAGATGGGAAGATCCAGCTAATATCGCTTTGCCCCTCGACTGATAGGCCCTTGACCTTAGTGCGAAGAGAACGAGCAAAGTAGTACGTATTAGAGAGGGAAATATTGCACTCTCCAGAAATAAGCGCGCGCAACTGATCTGTATCACCTCCCTGGGGGGGGCGAGCAAAATTTTCGACCACACCCCTAGCCCAATCCTTCGCTACTTTTTCGCCATGATTTTCAATAATTGCTGCTAGGAGTGTCTGGGTATAGGAATTCGTGGATGACCGACTGCACACCTGACCCTTATATCGAGCGTCAGCGAGCTCTAGGTAGGTTCTAGGCGGGTCCTTAACATCTCTTTTATCAAAGAAAATTATCCTGGCTCGCATTGAAAAGCCAAACCAATAATTTTCGTTATCTTGCAGGTAACCTGGAATACGACCCTCAAGAATCCGGCTCTCAACTGGCTGAAGTAGACCAGCATCTTTTGCTCTTTGGAGACGCGAGGTATCAACCGCCAATAACACATCCGCCGGCGAATTCTGGCCTTCCGCGCGCATTCTAGCAATTAATTCATCGGCATTCCCTTCTATCCGATTAATGCGAATGCCGGTTTGTTTTTCAAAGTCCTCAAAAAGGCGCTCGTCAGTTTCATAATGCCTGGAGGAGTAGAGATTTAACTCTCCAGCCTCGGTTTTCTGCCCAAAGCCAGACGCGACGATTGCAAATACCAAAGCAATGCTCGCCAAAAAACAAAAACCTAGCCGCATATTTTCTTCCGAGAATTAAGGTGTTAAACCGTCGCGCTGCAGATGATAATCATTCTCATTTACCGTAGCAATGCAAATCATTCTCATTCTCAGTTGGTTCAACGAGATAATTGGAGATTTGAAGACATGGCCAAACTGGCCGCAGACAATCTGACAAGGATGCGTCCACATACTGGCCTGAATTGGTCACAATGGATTAGACGTTTTGCTATAGCGATTAGCATCCTCTGCGGGCTGCCCTTGGTGATGGTTGTATTTGCTGCATTCTCAGCAAACACAGAAACCCTTGATCACTTAGCAAGTACTGTGCTTACGGGTTATGTGATTACCACGCTTGAACTAGCAACGTTGGTAGCAATTGGTGCATTCTTGATAGGTGTCACACTTGCCTGGCTAGTGACCGCTTGCAGTTTCCCAGGGCGCCGTTTTTTCCAGTTAGCATTGGTCCTACCCCTCGCATTTCCTGCATATATTCTTGCGTACGCCTACACTCACGTATTTGACCATCCTGGGATAGTTCAATCGTCCTTAAGGAAAATTTTTGATTTAGGACCAAAAGAGTATTGGTTTCCAGAAATTAGATCGTTAGAGGGCGCAGCCCTTATGCTGACCCTAGTACTTTATCCTTATGTCTATCTCCTAGCCCGCGCTGCATTCCTGCAACAAGGCCTACATGGCTTCGAAACGGCTCGCGTTCTAGGCAAACGGCCACTAGCCGCATTCTTATCTGTAACGCTTCCCATGGCACGACCGGCCATCGCAGGTGGCGTGTTGTTAGCCGTGATGGAGACACTCGCTGATTTTGGGACCGTTTCCTTTTTTGGCGTGCAAACTTTTGCAACTGGCATTTATACAAGCTGGTTCTCGATGGGAGATCGTAACGCAGCCGCCCAGCTCGCTGTCGGTCTTCTTTGCTTTGCGCTGTTTCTTGTACTGCTGGAACGCCTAACCAGATCTCAAGATTCTTCTTATAATAAGATAGGCATATCGAGCAGTCCTCCACCCATTCAACTAACGGGCAAAGCGGCATTAGCAGCTTGGATCCTTTGTTCAATCCCAGTCATATTTGGTTTCGTCGGCCCTGCCGTAACGCTCTTAATTATGGCTATCAATTCGTTTCAGGATTTCTTGCGGCCACGCTACCTCGAGTTCATGGCTAATTCGATAATTCTTGCAGCTACAGCAAGCCTAATCACTGTCGCAGCGGCGACCATATTTGGAATTTGTCGAAGAGCCGACCCGAGCCACAGATTATCGGCATTAACGGCGACTGCTAGACTAGGATATGCGGTGCCTGGCGGGGTTATAGCAGTAGGCCTGCTTATTCCATTTGCTGCTATTGATAATGCTTTCGATGATTGGATGCGGTCCACCTTCAATATTTCTACCGGCTTAATATTGACCGGGTCGATAACCCTGCTCGTACTGGCATACATGATCCGATTTCTAGCAGCGGCAATGAATGCTTTTGATGCAGGAGAAGTGACTATCAGCAAAAATATTGACGCTGCTGCTAGCACACTTGGCCACACGCAAATTTCAATTCTTCGCCGCGTTCATCTACCTTTACTCGCGCCTAGTCTTCTTACAGCGATGTTGATCGTGTTCGTGGATGTTCTGAAAGAGTTACCTGCAACCCTAATCTTGCGACCTTTCAACTGGGACACCTTAGCTGTGCAGGCTCATCGGCTCGCAGCCGATGAAAGGCTTTATGAAGCTGCCGTGCCATCTCTGGTCATTCTTTGCATTGGGCTCTTACCGGTCTACCTACTTTGTCGCCAAATTGGGAAAAGCCCCTAGGCAAAATTGCCTAATGGGCTTCCCGTTAGATCACACCAAAGCAATAAAAATCCGCGCAATAAGAATGTGAGTTAGCTAAAAATAGTTCTGCTCCTGGACACAAAGACCATAATCAGACCGTTAAATAGCCTCCATCACTTGGTATCAGCGCGCCTGTGACGTACTGCGAAA
This sequence comes from Alphaproteobacteria bacterium, assembly GCA_030833925.1. GTDB lineage: Bacteria > Pseudomonadota > Alphaproteobacteria > Bin95 > Bin95 > VMCJ01. Next base: position 36,218 of record JAURGE010000024.1, on the reverse strand, counting down.
GATCACTCGCTAAAAAGATAGCCGGCCCGACTATATCTGCGGGCGTTCCGGGACGCCCCATCGGGATATGCCGCATAAACCGCTCTAACATCTCAGGGTTTTTCTGAATTCCTTGCTCATTGAGGGGCGTAAAAATCAGGCCTGGCCCAATGGCATTTACTCTTACCCCATAGGGGGCAAGTTCTGCTGCCATACCTATGGTAAAATTCTTCACGGCACCTTTTGAGGTCGTGTAAGCAACAGAGTTGGCCGTATGCACAAAGCTCTGAATCGAGCCAAGATTTATCACTCTACCTTTTGTTGCTTTAAGCTGGTCTTGGAAGCTGTGAACACAGTTAAAAAGGCCGGATATGTTTATAGCAACTGTATCATTCCAATCATCAATTGCTGTCGCGCTATCGATGGTAGCTCTCCGAACAATTCCGGCATTATTCACCAGTACTGAGATTGGACCTATGTCGGCTTCGACTTTACGTGCAACGGACTGGACTGCCTGCATGTTAGCGACATCAAGCTCCATTACCCAGGCCTGACCACCGGCTGCCTTCACAAGGCGCGCTGTTTCTTCTGCGCCAGGAACATTAACATCAGCAATAATTACTCGAGCGCCTTCCTTCGCGTAGCCTTCAGCTATTCCCCGGCCAATTCCAGACCCTGCGCCCGTTATGAAAGCCAGATGACCATCCAACAAACCCATACCGCTTCCTTCCCAATGATTGATCAAGAGTCGCCCGGAACAGTTCCTGCAGGCAAACTTTCGATATGCTTACAAATTTCTCCGGGTGTCGTCATCCAGATCTTATCTTGATGCTTCAAAATATGCTCATAAACCCTACGCATTGCTGGCATCCGGTAAGGACGTCCGACACTAAAAGGGTGGAGCGAAATTGGACAAACAACGGGTGTCCCCCGCTCTGCCTGCCGCAGCATTTCGTCAAACTGGTCTATCAGCATGTCGGCAAATTCTTGGCTGGTGTAACGAAAGAACACTAATGCACGATTATCATTACATTCGACAGGATAGGGCATGGAAAGCACGCGCCCGCCAGAACGTGTCTTGAACCAAATAGGCTGGTCATCAGTCGTCCAGTCCATGAAGTATTTATAGCCTGCTTCTTGCAGCAAGTCCGGGGTGACGGGTGAATTAGAAAGCCAGGGGCTCATCCAACCTGCGGGAGGCGCACCCTCCTCTTCTTGAATGCGATCTCGACAACTTTCGATCAATGCCCGTTCTTCTGTTTCCGACCACTTACCCTGTTCATCTGAATTCGTGTGCCCATGACCTAGAAACTCGTCACCGCGAGATCTGAACTTTGCCGCTATATCGGGTGCATGGTCATATATTGCAGTGTTGAATTGTGCTTGCAGAGGAATGTTCATTTCATCAAACATCTCCATCAGCCGCCAAAAGCCAACCCGGTTGCCGTACTCTCGCCAGGAAAAGACGCTTTCACTGTTTGCTTGTTCCGGCGGCGCAATACCCGCGCCTTTACCCTTTCCAAATCGAAAAACTTCCATATTGAGAGCGGTAAAGACTGCAAGCCTCGTACCGTTAGGCCAATCATAACGTGGCCGTTCCAGTATGTTGGAGTAGGCAAAACGCCCATGATCTTCGATGGGCTGGTATGCAGGTCCAGACATTAAGTTCTCCTAATGCAAACTGTCTAATTTAGTGACTGCTGCGGCCTCTAGAGGACCAGCAACAGCGGCCGATAGAGCTATGTCGATATGTTCAAGAGTAGCTGCACCAAAAACAGCAGTGGACATTTTTTTCTCAGCAAGGGCATATCGGATTGCTGTAACAGCATGCTCCTCATTCCGAGGCCCAAGAATCTTCCAGGCAGCATTTGCTCGGGTCGCTTCAGCCTCTGGCTCTGAGTTTTCTGTGATGGGTATCTCACGGCCATGCCGCTCTTTGGTTGCCAACACGCCTGCTGCTAGGACCCTTATCCCAAACACTCCTAATCCATGCCTTTGGCACGCGCCAAGCAGCCCACGAAAATCTGTGGTCCCAAAATTTGGTCCAACATTCTTACCTGAAGAGGGATTCAATAAATTGTAATAGACTTGAGCTGTTTCAAATCTCTCACTTGCTATGATATCGCGCACAGCATTCGGTTCGCCAAGGGCAGTTATTCCAATATGGTCGGTGAGGCCGGCATCTTTGACTGCTTCAAAGGCATCGGCGACTCCTCCTGGCTTCAGAATTTGATAAGATGACATCCAGCTACTATCCCCAGCGCCAATACGATTGTGGAGCTGGTACACTTCAACTTTATCTAGTTGTAACCTAGCCAGACTGGCTTCGATTGCCCTGCGAACCGCACCTTTAACATCACGTAAATCATCGGGGCCTAATGCTATTTTCGTCGACACACGAGGGCGTTGATCCTTGGGCATCATCGCCAGGACTTCGCCTATATTCTTCTCGGACTCTCCATTGCCGTAGGATTGAGCCGTATCGATCCAGTCAGATCCAACCGCACAGCAACGACGGATAGCTTCCGCCTGAGTATCCTTATCTGAGTGAATCATCACCCCACCAACAAAGCCACCTCCAAGAATTAATTCAGGAATTTTCAGGCCGGTTTTACCCAGTGATCTATGGGATACCTTCGTCATTTTAATCTCGTTCATCCTTCCAGCGATAAATTCCGATCATAGCTCGGCTCAAGGGAGCAATGACATCATGCATCGGCAAAACTTTCATTGGAACTGGTAGAGGAGCTATATCGTGAACTGGAGCTCCCATCACCCTATCAGCAATTGACTTCCCCATGGCTGTTGCCATGGCGATACCTCTTCCTGAATATCCCATCCCAGCAAAGACACCGCCTGCAAGTTCATGGAGCCGAGGCAATCGCTCCGGCGTCATTGCAATCCATCCTTCCCAGACATGATCTATTTCTATGTCCCCAATTTGCGGGAAAACTTCTCGCAATCGAGCCTTAGTTGTGGTGTTTATTTTTTCTCTAGCACCCATCGGCAATAACGGTGCAGCTGTAGTTATCAGGCGTTTACCAAGATCTTTTCGAAAGGCCCATAACGCCTGCCGCGTATCAGACAAACCATGATTCTCAGGTAAAATAGTCTGAGATATGTTATCTGAAATTGGTGCGGTGGCTGCGTGAAAAGTCCGAAAGGGCACGACAGTTTGTCGGAGTTTTGGCCAAAGCGCCCCTGTGTAACCGTTAGTAGCGAACACGATGGTATCGCTATCTACGTATCCTCCCGCTGTCCTAACCCTCCAACGTCCCTCAACTCTATCAACTGAGAGAGCAGCCGAAGAGCCGTGAACTTTTGCACCCTCGGCAACTGCTGCGCGAGCTAAGCCTCTTGCATACCCCAGTGGTTGAATGTGGCCTCCCCGCTCATGGATCCAACCACCATGGCAATAGAATGGTGAGCCAGTAAGCTCCATAGTCTCTTGCCCCGTAAGCAATCGAGCTGGTTGGCCTGCTGCCTCCCAAGAAGATTGTTTCTTTCGAATACCAGTCATCCGACTTGACCTATGAGCTGGCTGCAACCACCCATTTTGCGCTGCTTCGCACTGAATGTTGTAAAGTTTTATTAGGCCGAAAACTAAATCTGCAGAGCCAGCAACCCAGTCATTCAGACGACTACCAGCCTCTTTTCCAAAAACTCGCTCAATATCGTCCGGATTATGTCTTGAATAAGCAGGAATGACCTGTCCATTATTTCGACCAGAAGCCCCAAACCCAGGCTGCTCCGCTTCTAATACTCGAACATCGACCCCTCTCTTCGCCAAGTGAAGCGCTGCAGAGAGGCCGGTGTAACCGCCCCCAATAACTGTTACGTCAGCACGGAGCGCGCCCTTTAACTGAGGTGTATCAGGAGCAGGCTCGGCCGTATGAGACCACAGGTTTTCCGAGAAATTCTCTGTAAGTCGGGCCATCTGAAATCAGCTCCAAGGTCTTTTTTTCAAGCCACACAATCATCGAATTGATAAGGTGGTTCGGGGACAAATATATTTCATCACTAAGGCGTGAGATGGTCTTACAACCAGATAACAACTTCAACTTCATAACAGTCATTAGTTTGAATAATTACATCTGTGAGCAAGACGCACAATTAATCACATTGAAGCGAGGCCACCCATTGTGCCAACATCACACTTATGACCAAAACACACCAACTCGCAGCTAGCTCTAAGACCTGCCATTGGGGCAACTTTGCAGCTGATATTCCACCCGTTTTACAGATTTCGTCAGGTGATACTGTCGTTGTCGAGGCAATCTCTGGTGCTCCAGCAGTAGTGCCCAAAAGTGGCTTTTATGTACCTTCGGCATATCAAGATATTCACCAAAACCTTGATCCCCCTTTTAAAGGCGGACATATCCTGACTGGCCCCATCCGGGTCAGTGGCGCTGAGGTTGGGGACACACTTGAAGTTCGAGTGCGTGATATCAAGCTTGGAACAGACTGGGGGTGGAATTACATTCGCCCTTTGTCTGGTGCACTTTATGAAGACTTCCAGGAATACAAATTAATCCATATTCCCCTCGATTCTAAACGTATGCGCGCACGTATGCCTTGGGGAGTTGAGTTACCACTAAGCCCTTTTTTTGGAGTTATGGGGACTGCTCCTCCAAGCGACTGGGGCATGGTCAGGTCCATTGAACCGAGAGCCTTCGGTGGAAACCTTGACTGCAAGGAATTAGGCGTAGGTGCTCGAATTTTCTTTCCTGTCTTCGTCGAGGGCGCTAATTTTTCCGCTGGGGATGGCCATGCCCTTCAAGGGGACGGGGAAGTTAACGTTACTGCGATAGAAACTGCCCTTACGGGAACCTTTGAGTTTCATTTACACAAAAACAAACCGCTTGATTTACCATACGCAGAAACTGACACTCACTACATAACCCTGGGCCTCGACCCTGATCTAGACCAAGCCGCAAAGCAAGCACTTCGAGAGATGATAAAGCTTGCAACAAGCCGCACTAATTTAACCAAAGAAGATGTGTATGCGCTATTAAGTATTTGCGGGGATCTGCGTATTTCTCAGGTAGTTAATGGCGTCAAAGGCTGTCACGTAATGCTTGCTAAAGAGCATCTTCATGGAGAGGTATTTGAGCTATCTTCCTGAACTTCTTGAAGGCGATGCCACAGGAAAAATTGCCGATATCTATGCCGAGATACGTCTTTGTTCCGGCGTGCCATACGTTTCAACATTGCAACGTTATCTCGCGACTATTCCTGGCATCCTCGAGTTTGCTTGGACAGTTGTAAGGCCAGCAATGATTTCAGGCGCCGCTCCACATGCAGCCTGGAAAGCTGCTTCCGAAGCAGCTCCACCCTTATTCCCAAATCTCTCCGCATCTAATCTGCAGGACTTGGGTATCAATTCTGACGATCTCCAAACTATTCGAAACATCGCTGCTAATTTTGCGCGGGTATCTCCAGTTAATGTAGTCACTGGCGCGCTTTTGGAGCCAATTGTTAACGGTCAGCCCCTGCCGTCAGGCCATGGCTTTTGCAGCCTGACGATTGACCACCCAACCATGTTGCCAGGAATGCCAAGTTTACCGTCAATGAGCCTGCTATCCAGCGATCTGCTTTCAGAGCTCGAGACATTAATGGTACCTATTGATGGTCAACCATTCTTGCCAGCACTCTATCGGCATTACGCGCGATGGCCGGGATTTGCCAGTTATCTCGCAACTGAAATTCCTCGTCGCCGATCGGAGGCGGCGGTTGTTTTGGCTGAAAAGCGCGCAATTGAAGGTATCGTTACAGCGGCTAAAGCGCTTTTTCATAAATTACCCAAACCTTCAGAAGATTTGGTATTACCAAATTCGTCGACGGCAAAACTCATACTCGATGCAATTCATCGATATAGAGAGACCAGTGCAGATATGATTTGCACCGGGCAAGCCTTACTAAGCTCACTTCCTGAACATATATAATCTCGGAGTTTTTATAGATATGAACGCCTTTGATGCGATTGCTACGCGCCGTTCTGTGCGTGGCTTCACCAGCCAACCAGTACCTATGGACAGTGTAAAACGTATATTGGAAGTCTCAGCCCGTGCCCCATCAGGCACAAATACTCAGCCTTGGCTGGCGACGGTATTAACAGGGGGCGCTTTAAAACGTCTAACAGACGCTGTCCTGGCCGCCCGTCACGCCAATGAAGAGCACGTATCAGAGACAAAATTTTACCCGGACAAATTTCCAGAGCCCTATCTCGCTCGCCGCCGCAAGGTAGGCTGGGATCTCTATGGTCTGGTCGGAATTGCCAAAGGTGATATGGCTAAGATGAGGGTCCAGCACGATAAAAATTTTACTTTTTTTGACGCACCAGTCGGTGTGATTTTTACAATCGAACGAGAGTTAGAGATTGGCAGTTGGCTAGACTATGGCATGATGCTTCAAAATGTGATGATTGCCGCTCGCGCAGAAGGTTTAGATACATGTCCTCAAGCTGCATGGGGTGACTATCACAAAATCATCCGGGCCACATGTGGCATTCCAGATAGCCAAGTAATCGTTTGCGGAATGGCTATTGGCTACGAAGACACATCAGAAGTTGCGAATGCCCTTGTTACCGAAAGAGCACCCCTCGAAGATTGGGTTAGGTTTGTTGACGAATAGATTTAAGTATTTCGTCTTAAATCCTTAATGACTGCTGCGGCCGCCCTCACTGCGGGAGCTCCCCATACACATCCACCAGGATGGGCCCCTGCACCACACAGGTAGAGACCTTCTATGGGTGTTCGAGCTCCGGAAACTCCTGGTGCTGGGCGGTTATCAAAAAGTTGACCTGGCATTATGTCACCATGAAACTGATGCCCTCCAGTCATGGAAAAGCGCCTTTCTAGGTCAAGAGGAGTCATAACCTCAACCGTCTCGATACAGTCGCTAATATCAGGCGCAAACTGAGCTACAGTATCTAAAACTCTCTTTCCTGCCTGAGCACGCGCCTTGTCCCAATCACCATATTCATCAGCAAGGTCGAAGGGAAAGTATTGGGCATAGCAAGTGAGTGTATGTTTCCCAGGGGGGGCTAATGATGGATCAATTGCTGATTGCATGTGTATTGTCATAAATGGACGTTCAGACATTCTTCCATGCTTACCGCAATCCCAAGCATCCTCAACGTAATCGAGGCTAGGACAGAGACTTACCCGCGGGGGCGCTACACCCTTTGGAACGCCAACAAAGGTTGGCAATCGATTTAAGGCTGCATTAACTTTCAGAGCCTGGCCGCACATCTGAATGCTATTGATTGCTTGCACAAATTTCCGATCTAGAAATTTCTCATCTATCAGACCAAGAAAAGTCAATTTTGGATCTGCGTTAGACAATACAGCTGATCCCTCAAAGCTTCGGCCATCCTTTAATTCGACCGCCACCGCGCGATCATCATGGACAGCAATTTTGGCAACCTCGGCATCGTGAATTAATTCGGCTCCAAAGGCCCTCGCAGCACCGACTAAAGCGTCGGCAAGGCCTCCCATTCCGCCAGCGACATAACCTGCTCGCCCACGCCCTGCAGTTGCACCAAAAAGGTGATGAGCCATCACATAGGCTGTACCAGGCGTCCTGGGACCAGCATTAGTGCCAAAAGTAGCGGTGAGGCCAAGGAAACCTTTCACAGCATCACTTTCAAACCTACGACCCAAAACGTCGTGGATACTTCCAAGCACGAACTCTCTAAATAAGTCACGCCTATCAGCTCGTTTAAACGCTGCTTCTACGTCGCCAAGTGAGGGTGTCTCTTCGCGATACAAGAGAGGTTCAATAATTTCACAAAAATGTCGGCAGTCATCATGATAGGATGGCAAAGCATCTGCATCGCTTGCAGAAAATGCTGATATGTTTTTTCTTGTTTTCTCTTGATCTTGCCAAATAACCAAGGCGTCCCCGTCGAGGCGAGGAAAAACAGTCATTGGATCAGGCATAAGAAGACGATAACCGTGTCGCTCCAAATCTAAGTCACTTATGATACTAGGCATTAAATTACCGAGCTGCGCCGCCCCAGTAGACACCCTAAAGCCAGCAGCACCGGCAATCTCCTCAGTAACACAGGCTCCACCGAAGATATTTCGACGTTCCAACACTAGAGTCTTTAGTCCAGCTTTTGCCAGATAAGCAGCTGATATAAGACCGTTGTGACCACCACCAACGATGATTGCGTCATACATACTGCGCACCTCCAAATCTCCGCTAAGCTTAACAGTTACCTGGACCGAACTACTGCGGAACTAATGAGGTGCAGCACGACGTTATCTCAAAAAGAGGTCTCGGACTTTAATCAAGAGATCGAGTTACTTCGTCAAAAAGTTCATCAACGTTGTAGCGCCTCTCGATAAGACCTTGCGCGTAGACACAATCAATAGCGAGCTCGAGGTTATGTCGATTTTCCTCAAAACCAAAAGGGTTAAGGTCAATTTCTCCTAACTTTGGCAGCCCCGCTGCAGCCTTACTAGCTTTCAATTGTCGGTAAACATCCCGCACCGCATCCGGATATTTTGCCAATATATCGTTACGAGCGACCACCATATGATTGAGCTGAATTGCCCGGTGTTTTGCGTGCCACTCCGCGGCCGCAGCCAATGGATCAGAAAACAGAGTTTTAACATCTGGGTGATCTATAGGTGCACCAAGAATAGCTGCGTCTATGTCACCATCTATAAGCATCTGATCGATGGCTTTCTCAGGGCCAGCGCGCACGACACCCGGAGGGTCTTCTACTCCAGCAACATGAGCATCTTCAAACGTTACCCAGTTGACCTTTGAAAGGTCTAATCCGAAATCGTTGATCAGCATGCCACGGACCCAGGTCACCGTGGTAACCGTTATAGACCGAATTCCCACGCGCAGTCCTTCTAAGTCTTTCGGTTGAAGTGCGCCTTTTTTTGAGTTGTATACGATGTAGGGATGCTGAAAGCGCGCCAGCAAAACTGCGGGCAGTAAAGTTAATGGCACTCCCTTGGATTTAGCTATGAGGAAAGTCATCACTGACAACTCTGCGACATCGAATACCAAGTCACGAACCACGGGTTTAAAAAGCTTGTGCGCTTCTGGGACATCAGTCAGGTCCAGTTTTAAGCCTGGGGATGCAAAATCCCCCCTCTTGAAAGCTTCACTAACGGGGAAGTCGCCAAACATCGTTTTCAAGGTGACATCAGACATCACTGGCTCCAGAATCATCATCAAAGGAACTTTCCAGAATTGTATAGGTCTTTCCTAACGTGCATACCCATGAACACGACCTATTTTGCAGTAACAGATATTGGCTGTGGCACACTGAAAGTTGTCGCCTTCCAAGAAAAAGTTCCAGGAAGAATCGCTGGTGATATTAACCTTGGAGCTATAGAAAATAGCTCCAAGGTTGATCACATGGCAGCTCATGCAAACAACCAGTAGCGCAGCCAAGCACCTCAAATAGCCGGCTACTCTCTAGCTGACCTCTGCGCCTAACTTTTTTGTAAATAGAAGAAATTGCTACGGGTATTAACTTTTGCTCAAAGCGCCGCCAATTCTTCTAAGGCCACAAGTAAAGCTTTTCGGACAGACGAGATCTTACCTTCATGCTCAATCTTAAGCCCAAAGACGTCCTTAACATAAAAGACGTCCACAGCTCGCTCACCATAAGTATTGATGCGAGATTGCCCGATCTGCAAACCTTGTTGCGTCAGTGTCCATGCTATCTTGTTCAAAAAGCCAATTCTGTTACGACCAACGACCTCGATTACCGTATGGGTTCGGCTTGCCTTGTTATCGATAACAACTTGCGGTGGGACCGAAAACGCATCTGAACGCCGTTTCCACGGAGGTGACTTAGCAAGTTCTTTTGAAAGGCTTACCTTACCTGACAAAGCGGCCGTTACTCCATCACGGATACGCCTATCTCGCTGAGCCAATCCATCAGAGTCTGGATCACTAGCTACAACGAAGACATCGAGTACAAAACCATTTGCGAGTGTCGCCGCTTGTGATTGAACAATATCAACACCAGCCAAGGCTAAGCCCCCAGCTATGCGGGCAAATAAGCCAGGGTGATCTAGAGTTGCAACGATTACCTCGGTGGCGTCCCCTTCTGGAGATTGTCCAACCTCGATCATCAAAGGTGGATCTAGTTTTTTAGCTTTCTCATAAACTCTGATCCTCCGCGCCAATTCTTGAGGTGGTGCCGAGAGCCAAAAATCCGCCGGCAGTAAATTTGTTATTTCAGAGAGCGCACCAGGATCCCAATCAGCAAATTCTTGTGTTATCAGATCTTTCGCAGTTTCAATCCGGCCCGCCATGCTAGAGGCTTCGTCGCCACCAGCGATAGCCTCTTGAGCGCGAAAATATAGTTCACGCAATAGCGAAGCTTTCCACTCTGTCCAAGTGTTTGGGCCTACCGCACGAATGTCGCAAACAGTTAAAACTAAGAGGAGACGAAGCCGCTCCAAAGATTGAACAACGTCGACAAAATCTTTGACCGTCTGCGGATCACCTGGGTCTCTTTTGAAGGCGATATGGCTCATAACGAGGTGATGTCGGACAAGCCATGAAGCAGTTTCTGTTTCGCCTTCGTCGAGTCCCAATCTAGGTCCAAGGTATTGAACGACCTCAGCTCCGAGTATTGAGTGATCCCCACCACGCCCTTTTGCAATATCATGACAAAAAAGGGCTACATAAAGGGCTCGACGTGAATCGGTTTGAGTGACGACTGAGCTGGCAACGGGAGCCTGCCCTTGAAGCGCACCAATCTCTAAATCTCTTAAGATTCCTATTGCCCGTATTGTGTGCTCATCGACGGTGTAAGTGTGGTACATGTCGTATTGCATTTGCGCTACCACACGACCGAAGTCGGGGACAAATCGTCCAAGCACTGCTGCTTCATTTAAATGGCCAAGAGCACGAGCCGGTGATTTTTCGGATGTCAGCATAGCCATAAAAATGCGATTTGCCTCAGGGTCATCACGAACAGCATCAATTCTCTTTAAATCGCGACGAACAAGTCGAAGAGCAGACGGATGTATATCCAAGCTAAGTCGCTCACCCAGTTCAAAGATTTTTAAAATCTCAATTGGGTTTTCGCGAAATGCTTTATCAGTTTTGACTGCTAATCGTCCTCCAATCAGATCAAACCCCTCAACTTCTTTGTTCTGGCGCCAAAGTTGAGAAATAGAAAATCGGGCAGGCTTATGCTGATTGGCCTCCAAGGCGGAACAAATAATTCTGGTTAAATCTCCGACTGTTTTCGCAGTTAAATAATAATATTTCATAAATCTCTCGACACCCCGCATATTGGGGCGATCGGAATAACCCATACGTTTTGCTATCTCGACTTGAGCATCGAATGTTAGGCGTTCTTCGGCACGGCCTGCCCAATGATGCAAGTGACAACGAACGGTTGATAGAAACTCACCAGCCTTCCGAAAGCGTCGGCGCTCCGCGGGAGTAAACACCTCGAGTCTTACAAGATCATCAATCGTTTCTACCTGGTAATGATGCTTAGCAATCCAATAAAGTGCATGCAGATCTCTGAGCGCACCCTTACCTTCTTTGACATTTGGCTCAAGCAAGTATCGTGAATCACCAAAGCTACGATGTCTTTCTTCTCGTTCTTCAAGTTTTGCCGCCATGTACTGTGCATCGTCAGCAGCAACATCATTCCAAAATGCGGTCTTGAAATCTTCAACAAGCGAAACTTCACCCCAAAGGGCCCTCGCCTCAAGCAGTGAAGTGCGGATAGTCATGTCCGCCTTAGCCAAACGAACACATTCGTCTACACTGCGCGTGGCGTGGCCAACTTTAAGACCAAGATCCCAAAGTAAGTAGAGTATGTACTCTACCATCTGCTCCACCCGGGACGCCCGTTTGTAGGGCGTAAGAAATAAAAGATCGATGTCTGAGAATGGAGCTAACAGGCCACGACCGTATCCCCCCACTGCTATGACAGCAAAGCGCTCCCCGGTAGTTGGGTTTGCCGCGGGAAACACGCGTTGGTCGGAATGGTTAAGCAAAGCTTTGATAATCGCATCCATAACACTTGCGCGATCACCCATCACTTCAAGCGCTGGTGCCCCCTGCATGAAGAGGGATTCCAATTCCTTGGATGCAGCCGACAAAGTCTGTTTGGCTAATGCAAGAACTTCCTTCCGCTCTTCTGCACTCGCGGCTTCTATTCCTGATAGACCATCAAATTTCTCTGATATGAGAGCTGTTGCGCTCATGCACGCCATTCCTTCAAACTCACACTATATGTCATAGCACAACATTGGTTGGCATATGGATATTGAAACTGGAGAAATCAAACATGGGTACCGCCGCCTTAATTACTCAAATGGATATCCCCGCAGAGACGGAGTCCGAGTTCAACAACTGGTACACAAATGAGCATGTAGCCGAGCGTGTTGACTTACCTGGCTTCAAATCAGCATTTCGTTTCAAAGCCCTGGATGCCTCGCCAAAATACTTTGCGTATTACGAAACCGACAATTTAGATGCACTTACAACCCCGACATATAAGGCAATCCTTGCCGACCAAAGTGATTGGTCAAAGCGGGTAATGGCACAATTTCAAAATTTCAGCCGGTTCTGTGGACCACTCATTATGCGAGCAGGCCGAGGGCATGGCGCTAATGCCCTAGTCGTCCAAGCCAAAGGCGGCGAAAAACTGGGTTCATTGCTAGCGGACGTATTAAAAACATCAGTCGATCTCCCCCTAGCTGTCACAGGATACCTCTGGAGGGCTGACCCAGAAGCAACAGGAGATAACTCCGTAAAAGATCAATACATAATGGTTGTAGAGGCGCTCGATGAAGAAACTTTGCGAAATATTTCGGCTAATCGGCTCCGCCCCTCAATATTTGCAGAGGCTGGATGTGAGGCCGCACCACGGATTGGCTTTTATCAATTAATTTCTTTTATGGAGCGCTGAATATTTGATAACCAAATTCAGAAATAGCACTCTGCTTCATGCAATGACTTCCCGAACATGCCCTTCACTCAAAACAAAAATTCGATCCTGCGGCTCTTCTAGGGACATGATGGTTTCCCTATCAAGCTTTGCATAAAGACCGCGAATGACTCGGGATGTGACACCATGACAAAAACAGAGGACAGTCTCTTCTTCGTCCTGGTCTGACAACCAATCAGCTACCCTCTCCGCAACCATTGCAAAACTTTCGCCGCCTGGTGCAGGAACATTCCATCGATCTTTCATCCTGGCAGCAAGAGCAGGACCGTGATTAAGCTTCACTTCATCCCACACAAGGCCTTCCCATTGGCCAAAAGCATGCTCAACCAATCGATCGTCTAGTACTATGAGTGAAGGATCCGCCCCCATACCTGAGACAGCGAGAACGGCTGTCTGCCAGGCGCGTCCCAACGGACTGGAGACTGCTTGAACGGCCGATGGCTTTTCTATGATTTGCGCAAGTCGTGCACCGAAGGCTTGGGCCTGGGAGACGCCAAGGGCGGTTAATGGAGAATCACGCCTGCCCTGCAGGCGTTTTTGGACGTTCCATACCGTCTGACCATGACGCATCAAATAAATCAAACGCTGGACGCCAAAATATCTTCAACAATTTTCTGTACTGCAAAAGCCTCTAGTGGTGAGGCCAGATCATGGCTATGGCCCGCAGTCATTGCCGCAAGTTTAGTTAATTGATCCCTTAGAATTAGAGGTCGAGCCTCGCTGTGAGGAAGCGCGTCAGGCGCTGTGATCCAACCGGCATTAGGATCATGCCGCTCAGCCGTTGACCAATCAATAAGCCGAACAGCGCCTTTAGTCCCTTCAAGTAACCAAAGATTATGATCTTCCTTTTTTGTCGTTCCAACCCCGCCAGTAAGGGTGACCGGAAGGTCTCCAACTCTCAGCTTTGCCTGAATAGACGTCTCAGAGAGGCCATCTATTTCGAATGATGCTTTTGCCTGCTCTAGAGTGGTTTCTCCCAACAAACGGCTAGTTAAAAACAGAAAATGAGAAACAACTTCACGGGTAAAACCACCTTCCTCGCGCCTGGCAAGCCAAGATACAGCATCCATTTGCCAACCTCGTGGCCAGGTCGCAAAGTCAGTCTCTATTTTTAAGGAAGTCGGTTCACCAACAACACCCTCATCAATCCAGCGCCGAAGCTGCGCAACCGCTGGAGAAGATGCGAAGATGAAGTTAACTGCAACGCGATTACCTGATGTCTCAGCGACAAACTTTTGGCTATCTGAGAGAGAAACCCCAAGAGGCTTCTCGGTAAATACTGCTTTTCCCGCGGCTAGCGCTTCCCGAGCCAAGCTAAGATGAGTTTTTGGTGGTGAGGCAATATATACGCAATCAGCTAACGCTATGGCCTCTTCTAAAGATGCGGCCGACGGCGCAGATGGAATATCCTTTGCAAGCCTCGTCATCGCATTGGTTGATGGATCCCAAACAGCAACAAGATTTACTTCTGGACTTGGGTGTTCCAAGGACGCGCGGACGATGCGTTCGCCCATAACACCAAAACCAATAACTGACAGTTTCATCGTCTTAAGCCACCACGCCAGAGTTTTTTAAACCAATTACCACTTCCGCAGATAATCCCAGCCAATCTGATAAAACCTCCTCCGTATGTTCTCCCAGTTTTGGGTTGGGTCGCCATTTTGGTCTCGGCGAACCGTGAAACCGAAGTGGTGAACCTGGGACTGTTGCAGCGCCTAATTCCTCATCAATGATGTCAAAAAGGGCACCACGTTCGTGTAAAGGTTGGTCCTTTACGACCTCGGGCATTTCGCGCACCGGAGCTGCAGGAACACGTTCCTCTTTGCAAATCCGTGCAACTTCATATTTCGAGAGCTTAGCCGTCCAGGCGCCAATGATCTCGTCAACCTCCACTTCCCTTTCAGCTCGATCAGGACCAAGTCGGAAGCGAGGATCATCTGCAAGGTTTGGATGACCGGCCGCCCTCACTAATGCCTGCCAGTGGCTATCACGAACCACGATAATTGCCACATGACCGTCAGCGCAGGGATACACATTATAAGGAGCACCTGTCCCCGCGGGATGATTATTACCGCGTCGCGGTGGCTGCCCCCCTCCTGCCATTTGCATGGCTGTAAAAGAGGTAGCGAGAGCTGTCAGGGCTGTTTCCTGCATCGCCACTTCAACGACGCGACCCTTACCAGTGACCGAACGCTCATAGAGCGCTGTTACTAAAGCACTGTAAAGATGAACTCCTCCCAAAAAGTCGACAACCGCGAGGCCAGCCTTTAGCGGAGGACCGTCGGCGGGGCCATTTATACTCATGATGCCTGAATAAGCCTGAATGGTGAGGTCCATCGCCAAATTATTCATATCTGGCCCCCAAGCACCATATCCAGTCGAAGATCCATAAATTAAACGTGGATTTCGCTGGAGAAGCATTTCAGCACCAAGACCCAAACGTTTCATGGCGCCCGGAGCAAAATTTTCTAAAAGAACGTCAGCTTTCTCGACAAGGTCGAGAAAAACTGCGCGGCCGTCATCAGACTTCAAGTCGATAGCAATGCCACGCTTTCCAGCATTCAGCATTACATGGGCAAGTGGCGTTTTCCCACCACCACGGGACCTTAAAGCTTCGCCTTCCAGAGGCTCAATTTTTACAACATCAGCACCTGCTTGCGCCATTAACATGCCGGCATAAGGTCCATTGTAGACCTGACCCATATCTAGAACTTTGACGCTGTCGAGGGGCCAACTACCTGCATTATTAAATGGCGCGCTGGTCATCGGAGGCCTGCCCCTAAGATATCGCGCGCAATAACATGCTTCTGTACCTCGCTGGGCCCCTCGCCGATGCGCCTAATTCTCATTTCACGGAACCACCGCTCAAATGGAAGGTCCTTGGCAACGCCAAGACCGCCATGGATCTGCATAGAGCGATCCACAACTCGGAAGGAACTTTCAGCAGCTACATACTTAGCTATTGCAGCTTCTGTGCGGAAAGGCACACCAGCATCGGCTTTGGCAGCAGCCTCAAGACACATTAAACGAGCTTGGCGAATTTCAATCTCGTTCTCCACCAGCATCCACTGGATGCCCTGCCGCGATGCTAAGGGGGCGCCAAAGGTTTCTCTAATTTTGGCGTATTCAATCGCCCTTTCGTGAGCAGCAATTGCAACAGATACGCAGGCTGCCGCATAAGGAACACGCTGCCGAGACAAACGGTCGTTGGCAATTGCAAAACCACCGCCCTCCTTACCCAATATATTTTCATGCGGAACACGCATGTCCTCGAACTGCAGCTCTGTGGCGTAACGGGATGAGCGAAGAGTGTGAACAATACGACGGACATGGAAGCCAGGCGTATCCGTATCAACAATAAAACATGTAACTCCGCCACGCCCCTTACTTGCATCAGTCCTAGCAAAAACTAACCCGTAATCAGCCTTGTCAGCACCGCTAATCCAAAGTTTCTGGCCGTTGATTACCCAATCATCTCCATCACGGACAGCACGCGTTTGAATCGAACGGGCTGGATCAGATCCCCCTGATGGCTCCGAGAGACCAAAGAATACTTTTTTCTCCCCCCTTAACATCGGATAGAGATACTTTTCCTTCTGCGCATCTGTCGCCTCAAAAAGCTGTGCTTGGCTGGCACCGCCAAACACATTGTAGCAAGGCGCGTACAAACCAGCCCTATGTTGAGATATCTCAAAAGCAATTAGCGTCCGGGTGATAAGATCAATGTCGGGGCCCCCAAACTCTGGGGGAGTATCAAGACCAAAAAGCCCCATATCTTTAGTAATCTGTGTAAGACGGGCGTGGTCTTCAGGCTCTAACTCGTCCGTATCGGGATCAAGTTTATCTTCGAGTGGTAAAATTTCTTCACGTACAAATCGCCGACACATATCGACGATCATTTTTTGCTCTTCGGTGAGTTCAAAATCCATAAGAGTGCCAGTCCTTCTGCATCAAGACAGTCATCCTAAGCGAAGTTTTCGGAATAGGTCAGCCCCTTCATATAAAGTGTCTTTGCTCAATCGAAGAGAAAGTCGACTTCAAGGGTTAAAGCCCCGAGATCCAGTGAATTTTGCTTTTTAGTCGGGGTAGACAAAAGCAAACTTGTAAAGAAAAACGCCCGAGCACAAGGCCCGGGCGTTCCCATTGTAGAAAAGTGATTCCGATTTACTGGAACAGAGGTAGATACTTCTTAGCCTCTGCCAAAACTTCCTGATATTGGGCCTGAGCCTGATCGGGCCCGATGTAAACGACATCCTCACCTATCTTCGCTATTAACTTGGAAACTGCCTTATTCTTTAACAGTTCGCCAATTTTCTCGCCCATAGCCTTAACCTGATCGTCCGGAGTATCAGGATGCATGCCGATAAACCGAGGTGGATTGAAAGGCTTCAACCCCAGTGACTTTGCATTTGGCACCGGACCAAGTTTTTTTTGCGCCGCCTCTGGGTAATCGAGATCAGTTGAATTCACGATGATAGCGTGATCCTTAGCTAAGCCCGTAGCCGTCGAAGTCGTTACATTGACCAGAGATATATGGCCGCCAAGGTAATCGTTAACCGCCTTACCCGTGCCACTATAAGGAACAAGTATGACTCGCTTCTCTAGACCAAGCTGAGCAAGCAGACTTGCTGGTCCTAACAGCTGAGTTATCGTACCGCCGATACTTAGCTTTTTGTTGTTGTTGTCTTTTAAATAGGCAACAAGCCCTTCCCAAGTGCTGTATGGTTTGTTTTTTGGTCCCACCAAGGTTGGCTTCATAACAGAATAGTAGGCCGGTATCTTAATGTTAGCAGGATCATATGGAGGGTTCTTCTCCATCAGAGCTGCCATTATTGGCGTTGGGCTAGCCAGAAGGATTGAATGTCCATCGGCTTTGCTGTCCATCATGAATTTCCAACCAATGGTGCCATCAGCACCACCGCGATTTTGAACATGCATACCGTGACCAAATACATCAAAAGCTCCGGAAGCTAGCACCCGTGCCCAGTTATCTGTGCCACCACCGGCTCCAAAAGGAACAATAGTCTTAACGGTGCCCGATGGATAACTATCGGCTATCACGAGGCTTGGTGAAGCAAAGGCAATGCCTGCTGCTCCTATCGCTGTAATCATCATGCGACGGGTAAAGTTCATAAGGTGTTTCTCCTTCCTCCGTGTTCAGATTGAGGCTCTTTTACTTGAGCCTATCTCAGTTGCTAGAACGATCACTAGAAGCCTTTGACTCCGCTTCCAGCTGTTCCTCCGAAATTTCCATCATCCGCTCAGATATACGCATGCGGGAGGAAATATAGGTTAAAAGGACAACCCCAATGGCAAGGCCAATAGCGAGTGGGCTGCTCAAAAGGGTAGCGAGCCAGTCTCCTTCATTAATAAGTAAGCCCCTCCTTAGGTTCTCTTCAGCTTGCGGGGCTAGTAAGAAGGTAATGATCAGGGGTGCCTCCGGGATACGGAAAGATCGCATGAATAACCCTACAATCCCAAAGAACAACATAATCAAAACATCATAGGGATTATTCTCGTAGGCATACGCTCCGATAACGGCCATCATCATCACAATGGGCACCAGTAAAGGCGCAGGTAACTCACCTAGCTTTGCATAGACAAAAGCAAAAACGCGCCCAATTCCAAGATTGAATATATTTCCAAGTAGCAACACCAAAAACAATGAGTAGATGATTGCTGGATATAGCTCGAACATTCGAGGACCAGGTGTTGCTCCCTGTAGCATGAGAGCTGCGCCAATGAGTGCTGCAACTGCACTACCCGGAATACCAAATGCAAGCAAAGGAACAAGTGTTGGGCCAACCGTCGCGTTGTTACCCGCCTCAGCCGCTGCAACGCCCTCTATCCTGCCGGTACCAATTTTTTTGTGAGGTGAGGCTTGTTTTGCAATACCGTAGGAGAGAAAAGCCCCAACAGTTGACCCTAGTCCTGGAAGCATTCCCACAAACGTCCCAACGCCAAGTCCTATCGACATTTCCTTCCAGCACGAGAGGTATTCCCGAAAGGATAGACCCTCCCCACTCATCGAAAACAAACCCTTAAAAGTTCCTCCTATTCGTTGCACCTTATGTCTCACAGAAGAAAGCTCACACACTTTCTCCAACATTGCGCCCATTGCAAAAATTCCGACCACCAGCGGGATCAGGTGAATTCCATCGGCTAACCACCAAAAATCAAACGTATTGCGTGGGACGGAGGAAACAGGGTCTGCTCCGACCGTTCCAATGAAAAGCCCCAGAGCAGCTGAGAACATACCCTTTGCAAAGTGCGCTCCAGAGAGAGCACCTAATAGACAAACAGCCAACACCATCAACCAAAACCGCTCGGATGGACCGAACTGAAGCGCAACCAACGCAAGCATCGGAGCAATCAAAATTGTAATCACGTCAGATAGGAAGTCGGCAGTCACGGACGCATAAAGCGCTATCAATAGGGCTTTTTTACCCTTCCCGCGCTGCATTAGCTTATGTCCGTCAAAGACAGTTGCTGCTGCCTCTGAGGTGCCTGGTGTGGCAAAACTAATTGCGGAAATAGATCCGCCGTAAACTGCTCCTTTGTACAGTCCAATAAGAAGCCCTAGTGCAGCCGCCTGATCCATGGAAAAGGTTAGCGGGAGCATCAGAGCAATACCGGTGGTCGCTGTCAGACCAGGCATTGCCCCAACACCAACCCCGATAGTCACGCCAATCGCAAGCCAAAGCATCGTGTTAAATGTGAAGACCATTGAAATGGCCTGATTTAGGGCGTCGAAGTCGATCATGCTGGTGAACTCCGAACGTCTAGAAGAGCATGCTTGGCAATTCGATGCCAATTATTCTGAACAGGAAGAAGATGACAGATCCCACAACTACGCCAGCTATAAGAGCCGAGAGCAACGGCCGTACACCCAATAGGTACGAACCCAAAGCCAAAAAAATTGGTGAGATAAGAAGAAAATCTATATTCCAAGTAAAATAAAAATAGGCGTAACAGATGGCCAGCGCCACTAATCCTAGGATCCAGTGTTTGGCCTTTAATCTGGCAATTTCCGGTGTGGTATCTCTTTTGTGCCGGTCCACGAGCATTGCCAAAGCGCATAGAAGCATCGCTCCAGCAGCGATCATCGGAACAAAACCTAAATGGAAACCATCGCGTAGCTGCTGGTAGACCCATTCTTGATTCAACAAGTAGATGATCAACACAAGGCAAGCAGCGCTCAAACACGCTGAAACGCCTTGATTTGTCTTAATCCACGAAGTCTTGCCTTCTGCTGAGGCCATTTGCGAACACCTTCTTCATATTCAAACGTCCCGCAACCAAGCCGCATGAATTTTCCGTTCTGAAACTGTAGGTAATTTCATTGGCTAAAGGCAACTTTGCATTTCAAAAAATACAAATAAAACAGTTAAAAATTATATAAATTACTTTAATATAATATTTTAATATATTGGATTATAATCAATTTTTTGAAAAAATAAATGCGGCTTAGAACTGAGCAATGGCTCAGTGGGCTTCCGCCCAAGTGCGTGCCATACCGGTTTCCGCCAGCAACGGAATGGATAAAGTGACCGCAGACTCCATCACTTCGCGCACGACATGAGCCGTTTCCTGCGTTTCACTCTCCAGTACCTCGAACAGTAGTTCGTCGTGGACCTGCAATAACATCCTTGCCTTCAGGCTCGCTGCATCAAGAGCCGGCTGAATTCTCGCCATCGCGATCTTGATAATGTCCGCAGCAGCGCCCTGCAGCGGAGCATTGATTGCAGCTCTTTCTTGGAAACCTCGACGGGCAGGATTCTTATCAGAAATACCTGGGGTCCATATTCGACGCCCAAAACAGGTTGTTACAAAGCCGTGCTCATGAGCAAACGCCTTAGCTCTATCCATATAAGCCTTTACGCCTGGGTATCGATCAAAATATGCGTCGATAAAATCTCGTGCCTCTCCCTGAGGCACACCAAGTTGGCGGGCAAGACCAAAGGGACTAATTCCATAAATAATACCGAAGTTAATGGCTTTTGCCTTCCTTCGAAGATCTGGATCTATTGTTTCTGCCTCACCGCCAAACACCAACGCCGCTGTTGATGCATGAATATCAAGTCCCTCGGAGAATGCTAATTTGAGCTCTGCAATGTCAGCGACATGCGCCAATAGACGTAACTCAATCTGGGAATAGTCAGCAGATAAAAGTACGGAACCCTCCGGGGCGATGAAAGCACTCCGAAGTTTTCTTCCCTCTTCTGTTCGGATTGGGATGTTCTGCAAATTTGGATCACTGGAGGAAAGGCGGCCGGTTGCGGCGCCAGTCATCGCGAAGGAAGTGTGGATCCGACCTGATTTTGGATTGATATATGTCTGCAGAGCGTCGGCATAAGTGGATTTGAGTTTTTGAATTTGCCGCCAATCAAGAACTTGCGCTGGTAGTTCGTGGCCCTCAGCGGCAAGGCTATCAAGAACATTGGAGTCAGTTGACCAAGCGCCTGTCTTTCCCCTCTTCCCGCCTTTAAAGCCCATTTCGTCAAACAGGATTTCTCCAAGCTGCTTAGGGCTTGCTACATTAAATTCTCGTCCTGCCAGCTTATGGATTTCAGCCTCTAACGTGACCAGTCTCTGGCCAAAATCCTTTGAAAGTTCCTCAAGTCGAGCTCTATCAACTAGGACGCCTTCTGCCTCCACAGACGCAAGGACCGGCGCTAGGGGGCGCTCGATACACTCATAAACAAAAGCCAGTCTTTCTTTAAAGAGACGAGGCTTTAAGACATTGTAAAGACGAAGGGTGATATCTGCGTCTTCGGCGGCATAGGCGAGCGCTTTATCCAGGGGCACCTGATCAAAGCTAATTTGATCCTTTCCCTTTCCAACAACGTCCGTGAACTTGATCGTCTCATAATCTAGATGCAGACGAGCAAGTTCATCCATCCCATGGCCATGCAGACCTGCATCCAAGACAAAAGAGAGCAGCATCACGTCATCTATTGGGCTGACATTAACGCCGTAGTTAGAAAGAACCCCAATGTCGTATTTTAAATTCTGACCAATCTTCAGGACCGATGGGTCTTCCAAAAGTTCTCTGAGTTTTGGAATTGCAATATCCATAGGTATCTGGTTCGGGCGATCATCAGACTGACCACCAAGATCTAGCTCGCCTTCGGGCGACGGCCCACGATGCCCTAAAGGAATGTAACAGGCTCTTCCCGGCGATAATGCCATGCTGACGCCCACCAGCTTAGCCTGCTGCGCATTGAGGGAAGTTGTTTCTGTATCAACGGCAACCAGATGCTGCCCCCGAGCTTCGGCGATCCAGGCGTTCAGTGCTTCCTCTGTCTGAATAAGCTCATAGAGAACATCTATTTCTTCTAGTTGCTCTGTCTCTGAGCTCTCAATTCGTCCTTCTCCAGCAAGCGACGCTTCCACTTTTGCAAAGATCGATTTGAAACCCTGAGCCTTCAAGAAATCTAAAAGAACAGTTGGGTCTGGCTGCTGCTTCGCTATATCAGCGAGGCTTGCCGTAACTGGAGAGTTTTCATCTAACGCCACCAGGCGCTTTGATATTCGAGCTTGTTCAGCAAAATCTACAAGGCTCTGACGACGCTTCGGTTGTTTAATTTCATCAGCCCTGGCAAGCAGAGTCTCTAAATCACCGAATTCATTGATCAGCAGTGCTGCAGTTTTGATGCCAATTCCAGGAACCCCTGGAACATTATCAGTGCTATCACCAGCAAGTGACTGCACCTCCACAACCTTCTCAGGCTCCACACCAAACTTTTCGATTACCTCCGCTCGACCAATCATGGTCATTTTCATTGGGTCAAGCATTTGCACTTGATCACCAACTAACTGCATGAGGTCCTTATCGGATGAGACAATTGTAACTTTTGCCCCTGCCTCGCGTCCCATTCGAGCATAGGTTGCAATGAGGTCATCAGCCTCGTAGCCGGAGAGCTCTAAAGCTGGAAGCCCATAAGCTCTTGTGGCTTCTCGGACGATTTCGAACTGGGGAACGAGTTCTTCCGGTGGGGCGTCACGGTTAGCTTTATAGGCTGGATAAATATCGTTTCTAAAGGTGGTCCGCGCTGTGTCGAAGATTACAGCGATGCAATCAGCATCCGCTGTTTCAATCATCTTCATCAGCATATTACAAAAGCCAAAGACAGCGTTAACCGGCGTGCCGTCCGACCGGTTCATGGGCGGCAGCGCGTGAAAAGCCCGAAAGATGAAACCAGAACCGTCGATCAAGTAGACGTGACGCGGGGCCTCGCCGTTCTTCAGCTCTACCGCGTCGCTCAACTTTAAACCCCCTGCTTTACTTTTGGCATTACCTCTTCAGCCATCATCTGCATGCAATCCATAGCCACCGATTTTTCCATTCCGGCCCATTCCATAGACAGAATTAGATGATTGACCCCCAACTTCTTATTAATGGCTATCATTTGCTCAGCCACCTCATCCGGAGAACCAATCAAAAACCGATCTCCAATAATGGCATCGAGGCCACCCGCAAGGGACTCGTCCTCTGGCATGTCATCATCTTGGCCCCAAGAATGATAAGCGGCATATTTCTTTGCAACGAATGGACCGGCAAGCCTTAAAGCTTCTTCCTTTGTCCTTGCGACAAAGGCCTCACGTCGCATCGGCAGTTCCTTTGGGAAATCTTTACCAGCGCCGTCCAGGTAACCTCTGTAAAGATCAAGTTGACGTGCCACTGTCTCCAGCGTGTTGTGCGGATTGATGTACCAACAATCTCCATGTTCAGCGGCCCGTTTAAGGGCGACGTCAGCATTAGCCCCTATCCAGATTGGTGGATTGGGTTTTTGTATTGGCTTTGGCCAGCATACAGCTTCATCAAGCTCGAAGTGTGTACCTTTCATCGATACTTTATCTTCCGACCACAACCTTTTGATTGCAGTAAGATTTTCAGTTGTTCGACTACCGCGCTCCTTACGGCTGGTGCCGAATGCCTTGAACTCGACATCCCGGTATCCCAATCCCACACCAAAGATCAGTCTGCCCTTGGAAAGAATGTCGATCGTGGCAAGCTGCTCAGCCATATCTAAAGGTTTTTGAAGAGCGAGAAGAACAATTCCCGCATTTAACCTGGCTTGCTTCACCTCACCCGATAGACGCGCAAGGACGGGAAATTGCTGAAAGGCTTGAAAAGCATCAGTTGAAAAATGAGAGCCCTTAGTGATTGAAGCGTAGCCCAGCCGGTCAGCAAAACACGCCTGCTCGATCATTTCATCGGCTTTAGCAGCCATGTCTGCACCATGTTCATACTGACCCCGGAGCATGACACCCAACTGAAATTCCATGTTATTTCGCCCTTTTCGCGTCTAATCGGATGATGAATTCTAATCTATTTGAAAACCGAAGTGCCTAGCCATTAAATCAAACTGTCCAGCAACCATTTCAAGCCCTGTTTGGCATATACAGCCCTTTTCTCGCGCCGACTTAAGCCAAGGAGTATCAGCCGGGTTGGTAACTACATCCGCGACTAGAGCTCCAGGTTTAATGCCATGAAGATCTGCAGGCATGCCTGGGTCCCCATTCATACCAACTGGGGAGGCGTTTACAACGATATCCAATGTCCCCATATCGGCGTTTTTCGGATCAATTATCGCTTTTGGAAATGCCTTAACCAGCCGATCACGCAGAGTTTCAGCCCGACCAGTTTGAGCGTCGACAATATTTAAAGAGGCTACACCAGCTTCCAAAAGGGCATGAGCGATAGCTGACCCAGCTCCACCCACTCCAATAACAAATGCCGCCTTGCCTTTTGGTTCTTGACCATGACGTCGCATTGCCTCAACGCAACCAAGACCATCAGTCATATCGCCGACAAGGCGTCCATCTGGTTCCCTGCGAATTAAATTGACCGCTCCAAGGAAAGCCCCTCGATCGGAAAGTTCATCGCATGCAGCTGCCGAACGCTGTTTGTGAGGAACAGTTGCAATGTACCCAAACGAGTTAGTCATTCCTCTAATCGATTGAATAAAGGCATCCGCAGCTACGTCTTTCAGCTCTAAGGCTGTTGTAACGCAGTCGATATTCCTTTCTTCAAAGAAACGATTGAAGACCATCGGTGCCTTAACTTGTGCAACAGGACGACCAATAATTGGAAGGACCGCTGTTGCACCCGATATTTCAATTCGTCCCACTACCCTTCCCCTTGCACATTGAAAATCGAAACTAATTTTCGATGAATGTAAGCGTCTGCTTAAAGAACATTAGGACGCTGGGTAGTCCAATTGGTAACGCGTTCATAGGCACGCGCTACGCGGTAGACTGTTGCCTCATCAAACGAGCGGCCAACGACTTGCATTGATAAAGGCAGACCTTCCTTCGAGAAACCAGTCGGTACCGCAAGAGCAGGCACTCCAAGAATATTGAATGGCGTCCGTGCTTGACGACCATAGGTGCGACTCACTTCTGCCTCGTCATCAATACGGCAAGCTGGATCCATCGATGAAGCACAAATAACAACATCAACTTCAGTCAGTAGGCGTTTGAACTGCTCACGATAGATGGCCCTACGCCGCAGTGCATCCACATAGTCAGCTGCCCCCATAAAGGCACCAGGTAAAATGCGGTCTCGGGTTGCCTTGGCATAGTCACCAGGCCTTTCTGATAGCCATTTCCGGTGAATGGAGTATGCCTCAGACAGCAAGATAATACGGTTAGCTGCTGCAAGTTCGGAGAGCGGAAAGAATGAAACATCTTTCACCTCCGCACCTTCTTTTCGCAAGATGCCTACAGCTTCGTCTAGAGCTGCAGCCATTTCAGGATGAGCTGGTGTGTCAACTTCATGAAAATGCCTTAAATACCCAACCCTTAGGCCTCGGACACCCGCTTCAATGTTGATGCTAAAATCAGGCACCGCAGCCTTTGCAGAAGCTGGGTCGCGCTGATCTGATCCCGCTATTGCTTGCAACATTAGAGCATTGTCTATGACTGTTCTTGTCATAGGGCCGATATGATCCAAGCTATAAGATAGTGGGAATACTCCTGCCCGGCTGACACGGCCATATGTGGCTTTCATGCCAACAATACCGCAACACGAGGCGGGGTTTCGAACACTCCCTCCAGTATCTGTACCAATTGCCATTGGAAGCAAACCGGCGGCTACAGCTGATCCAGACCCAGATGAAGATCCGCCGGGGTGGTGATTAGTGTTCCAGGGGTTCCGCGCAGGCGGCCATGGCAAATCAAAAGCCGGCCCACCTAGAGCAAATTCATGCGTCGAGAGCTTACCCATCAGGATAGCGCCTGAAGCTTTTAATTTAGTAGCGACAGTTGCATCCCTCTGAGGCACGTTGTTCTCAAGGATTTTTGAATGGCATGTGGTCCTTAGCCCTGCTGTATCCACTATATCCTTCAGACCAAAAGGGATGCCGTGAAGAGGGCCTAGTTTCCGACCAGCCTGTATTGCCGCTTCCGCAACTTTAGCAGAGGAAAGAGCTTTATCAGCATCTTTCAACAAATACGCATTCAGTTTCGGATCTAATGCTTCAGCTCGGCGAAAAAGCGCTTCTGTGAGCTCAACCGGCGATAATGTTTTTTTGGCAATTTGATCACTGGCGTCAGCAATCGATAAAAAACCAAGTTCTGCGTCGCTCATGATGCAAGGTCCGCAAGATAAATATGTGCAGGTTCGTCTGCTGGCTCGAATTCTTTGGGCATACCGCCCACAAGACGTGTCGCATCTGCGCGGGCACGCTCAATCAAACTTGGATCCAAGGCATTCGCGTTCTTAAGATCTTCGGGAAAATCAGGCATTGCATCACTCTTTCAATCTGGGGATGGCAAAATATTATCCAACCCGAAATGCTATTATGTCCACCCGCGTGATTGGGCCGCAATTGCCTTTTCGTTTTGAAGAAATATCACCATACACACAATTGAAACGTATTTTCTGTTTTTGAGGTTTTCGATGTCTGACATTCCAGCAACAAACTCCCAGCTCGAAATCGCGCTAGCCGGTGCGGAAAAGGTTCTTACGGCAGCCGAACAACGTGTCGGGTTAAAACTCAGAAACGGATCAGGGAAATTAGACCCTGCCCTATTGGAAAAAGAACAATTAGCTGCGCATGGGTTTGCGTGGCTTTCAACGTACGTGGCTGGCTTGCGTGAAACGTTAGGTTGGACCAAGCGCCTAGAAAGCATTGGCAAACTGGGCCAAGTGGAACAACGGATAGCAACAGCCGCTTTCGCTGAATATCTAAACCAGATCAGTGGTGGGATCGCGTTATCCCAAGGGGAAATAGTTCGCCCCGATGACCTCGGCCTAGAGGCTGCTGATTTGGCGCCAATAGAAACACCAGAGGTTATGGCTATCCGTCAGTCTGGTTGGTCAGCAGAAGCACGTATTTCGCTTGCTGAAGCAATTATGGACGGTGATTTTGGCGATCTTGGTCTTGATGACGAAACCCTTGAGCTCATCCAACAACAGTTTAGCCGGTTTGTAGATGAAAAGATTATTGGACCAGCTCATGAATGGCATCTGAATGACGAACTCATTCCGATGGATATTGTTGAGGAGATGGCTGAGCTCGGAGTTTTTGGTCTCACCGTCCCCGAAGAGTTTGGTGGCCTGGGCATGGGCAAGGTTGCAATGTGCGTAGTCACTGAGGAGTTATCACGTGGCTATATTGGGGTTGGCTCGCTTGGCACTCGTTCAGAAATTGCATCTGAGTTAATCCGACTTGGTGGGACTCAGGATCAAAAAGAGAGATGGCTTCGACCTATCGCGACCGGAGAAGTCCTCCCCACAGCGGTGTTCACAGAACCAGATACCGGATCTGATTTAGGATCACTCCGTACTCGTGCCGTTCAAAATGGTAAGACGTACAAGGTTACAGGCAATAAAACCTGGATAACCCATGCAGCTCGTGCCGACGTTATGACCTTATTGGCTCGAACCAACCCTGAGGCACCCGGGTATCGTGGCCTTTCCATGTTCATCGCACCCAAGACCCGCGGCACAGATGCTGATCCTTTTCCCAACGAAGGGATTACGGGAGGCGAGATTAAAGTACTCGGCTATCGGGGAATGAAGGAATACGAAATTGGCTTCGATGGATTTGAAATCGATTCCGAAAACCTTCTTGGCCAGGAAGAAGGACAGGGCTTCAAGCAACTAATGGCAACCTTTGAAAGCGCTAGAATTCAAACAGCAGCTCGCTCTGTTGGTGTTGCGACAAGAGCTCTAGAAGTTGCACTCTCCTACGCGAATGAAAGACGGCAATTTGGTAAGTCGATAGTTCATTTCCCCCGTGTAGCAGGCAAACTTGCCTGGATGGCTGTTGAAACAATGGTAGCCCGACAGCTCACTTACTTCGCAGCAAGGCAAAAAGATTCTGATCGACGCTGCGATATCGAAGCGGGAATGGCCAAGCTGCTGGCTGCGCGAACAGCATGGTCTAATGCTGACAACGGTGTCCAAATCCATGGCGGCAATGGATATGCAGAGGAATACGAGATGAGCCGGTTACTTTGCGATGCTCGCATCTTAAATATTTTTGAGGGCGCTGCAGAAATCCAAGCTCAGGTGATTGCCAGAGGCCTATTAGACCGAAGAAATTGATTTGCTTTTTAGCTGCTTAAAAACATTCGCTTTTTGTAATTAATAGAGTTGAAGCGAAGCGATTTGGTGTTAATTAACTAACAGGCGGCTGGGAAAAATTTGCCTCGAAAGAGCAACTTTTTCCCCTGTGACGCTATAACTTCATAGGTTCATACTTGCGCGTCAGCATTCGAGCGGTTAGAAAGCCCGTTCTCGAGGGCTGGCCAGGTTGCCAGCCGTTTCGTTTTGGATATCAAAAATGGCCGTTCCAAAGAGAAAAACATCACGTATGCGCCGCAATATGCGTCGCTCTCACCACGCCCTAAAACCTGCGGGCGTCGTAGTGGACAAAGAGACAGGGAATATCCGTCGCCCTCATCACGTCGATTTAGAGTCAGGCACCTACCGTGGTCGCCAGGTCCTTGACGTAAAGGATGACGAGTAACCCCCTCCATTTACCGAGCCCGTGAGGGAGCCGGAACGTATCATGAGCGACAATGCTTACGAGACCGATGTCGTAATCATCGGAGCCGGCCCCGTAGGCCTTTTCGCTGTATTTGAGCTTGGGTTACTTGGGCTCAAATGCCACCTCATTGATATTTTGGATCGTGCCGGTGGACAATGCGCGGAGCTGTATCCAGAAAAGCCCATCTACGACATTCCGGCAGTGCCTATGTGCACCGGCCAGGAGTTGACTGATCGACTTCTCGAACAGATCAATGCTTTTGAGCCCGTATTCCATTTTCAAGAGATGGCAGAAAAGCTAACGAAACTTGAAGATGGCCGTTGGCATCTGACCACCGATCAGGGCACAGAAATAACTTCGACCGTGGTTGTTATCGCAGCTGGCGGTGGGAGTTTTGTTCCCAAGAAACCTCATTTAGATGGTTTAGAAGACTTTGAAGGATCTTCAGTTCATTATGCCGTTCGCAGAATTGAAGATTTCCGTGACAAGAGGGTCGTAATAGCCGGTGGAGGTGACTCAGCGCTGGACTGGGCGTTAAACCTGCACCCGGTGGCCAAACGCATAACGATAGTTCACCACCGCGATGGATTTAGAGCTGCTCCTGCTAGTGTTGAGCATATGCGCAGTCTTGTTGAAAAAGGTGAGATGGACTTTGAGATCGCTCAACTCGCTGGCCTTGAAGGCTCTGGCGGTCAGTTGTCGGGCGTTAAGGTGAAAACAAAAACAGATGGTGAAAATACCATCGAAGCCGATACGCTACTGCCCTTCTTTGGTCTGACGATGAAACTTGGGCCGATCGCAGAATTTGGTCTTAACCTCCATGAAAACTTGATCACAGTTGATACGGAAAAATTTGAAACCTCCGTGCCATCGATCTTTGCCATTGGTGATATCAACACGTATCCAGGGAAGTTGAAGCTTATCCTGTCAGGTTTCCATGAGGGAGCGCTTATGTCCCAAGCGGCATTTGCTTATTGTCGCCCTGGCGAACGTCTTCGCTTCCAGTACACCACCTCATCCAGCGATTTGCAGAAGAAATTGGGGGTCCGATGAAGATCACCGTTACCGATTTAGACGGAAACGATCACGTAATTGAGGGAAAGGCCGGCTGGACCCTCATGGAATCCATCCGAGACGCTGGGCTGCCAATCAAAGCCGAGTGTGGCGGAGCCTGTGCATGTGCAACCTGCCATGTCTATGTGGATATGGATTGGATAGATGCGACCGGTGAACGCTCAGAAGAAGAAGAGGACATGATCGACCTTGCACTAGAGGTCGAGGACAGCTCCCGACTAGCGTGCCAGATTGAGCTATCCGATGCTTTAGAGGGTCTAAAGGTTAAGCTGGCCCGCGACGCAGTTCTCTGAAATTAAGGGAGGCGACGCGACAAGGTCGCGCCGCCGATTAGACCGCTACGCTAATAATTTCGCGTATTCATCAAGGCGACGAAGGATTTCGTCGCGGCTTTCGTCTTTGATTTCCAAAAGCGCCCTCGTTATGCCGGCATCGGCATACTCTGCTAAGGATTGCGCGTCTGCTTTCGCCCGGAACGTGGTGATTGAAAGCGTTGACATATCCCGCCCTGCCTCGTCAGCAAAGCGTTTAAGCCTTGCAACTGCTTCAGCTGGATCAAATCCCTGCCATGGACGTGGATACCAACCATCACAGTATTCAACGACACGCTTTAGAGTGTAATCAGTTTCGCCGCCAAGCAGTATTGGCGGATGCGGGTTCTGCACTGGTTTCGGCCAAGACCATGACGGTGGGAATTTTACAAACTCACCATTGAAGCTTGCTTCCTCTTCAGTCCAGAGCGCCTTCATCGCAAGGATATGCTCTCGCATCATGGCAAATCGGGTTTTGTAAGTGGCCCCGTGGTCTTCCATTTCTTCGACATTCCACCCACCACCAATGCCGAACACGAAACGACCGCCAGAGATCTGATCAACACTGGCAATAGCCTTAGCTGTCACTATCGGTTCATGCTGAGGAACCAAGCAAATACCGGTTCCAACTTTCAGTTTCTCGGTGACGACAGCAGCAGCCGTGCATGCAACGAATGGATCGAGGGTGTGGCTATAGCATTTTGGAAGTTCACCACCGCCTGGCCAGGGCGATATTCGGCTTGTGGGTATATGAGTGTGCTCAGGAAAAAAAAGGCTCTCGAAACCGCGATCTTCCATTGCTCGAGCAAGTTCTCTGACATCGATGCCATAATCGGCCGGAAAATAAAAACAACCTATTTGCACGAATCAACCTTTCATCTTGGTGGGGCACAGCAGCCTACCCTCTTATTGACGTAATCACTATGCTGGAGTCCGGAAGGATAATGGCTCGATGGCTATTCTCTGCCGCGATTGTGGCTATCTCGAACCTGAAATTGTGGAAGGGCGCTGTCCCTCGTGCGCATCACCTCGCCGGATTGCACATGCCGAGTTGTCTGAGCTCACCATCGCCCACATTGATTGCGATGCTTTTTACGCAGCCGTCGAAAAACGAGATGATCCAAAACTGCAGGGAAAGCCTCTAATCATAGGTGGCGGTAAACGTGGTGTTGTCGCTACAGCGTGTTATGTAGCCAGAAGATTTGGCGTCAAATCAGCAATGCCCATGTTCAAGGCGTTAAGCGCCTGCCCTGAAGCAATAGTGCTTCGACCAAATATGGAGAAATACGCTGCCGCTGGGCGCCAAGTTCGAGAAATTCTCGAAACTGCCACCCCTCTAGTAGAACCACTCTCTATCGATGAAGCTTTCCTGGATCTCACAGGCTCAACACGGCTTCACGGGAAGCCACCAGCCGCAGTGCTGGTGGGTATTGCTAAAACGATTGAAAAAGAAGTTGGGGTCACTGTCTCGATTGGGCTTTCCTACGCCAAATTCCTGGCAAAGCTTGCATCGGAAATTGACAAGCCACGGGGTTTCGCAGTGATTGGTCGATCTGAGGCAAAAGTGTTTTTAGCAAAACTACCTGTCTCTAGCCTTCCTGGTGTTGGAGCTAAATTCACTGCAAAGCTCAAAAGAGACGGCTTTAAAACTATCGCTGATTTGGCTCGCCTACCGACAGGCAAGCTTCAAAAAGAATATGGCGCGACCGGTGCACGTCTTGAGGATTTTTGTAACGGCCGGGACCCGCGTTCGGTAAATCCCTCCAGAAAAACAAAGAGTATTTCATCCGAAATAACACTTGAAACTGACCTTCGAGATGCGGACGACTTGAAGCCATTGCTTTGGCGCCAGGCTGAGAGGGTCTCTCAACGGCTTAAAGAAAAAGGGTTTTCAGCTGGTACAGTTGTCCTGAAGTTAAAAACTGACACCTTCCAGATTATAACGCGCCAACGTCCAATTTCTCCGCCAACGCAATTGGCTGAACGGCTCTATCGCGCCGCTGAAAAATTACTTCAGAGCGAACTTGGTCAAAATCATTATCGGTTGATTGGCATATCCGGGACGGACTTACAGCCCGAGCAGGAAGCCGACGCGGCTGATCTGATTGCAAAAGAAGAACTCACACGCACAACCAAACTCGAGAGTGCAATGTCTCAAATCCGGGCTAAAGCTGGCGATGGAGCTATCTATAAGGGACGCGCTATTTCACTAAAAAATCTAAATCCTAAAACCTGATGGTCAGAGTTAGCTGCGTGGGACACGTCCCTCAATAGGATAGGCAGGGTCGTTAAAACCAGGGGTTGATGGATGCCCAGCTGCTACTAGCTCATCACAGAAGATCTCATCTTCTTCGGTGAATTTGTATGAAACAGCTCCCGCATAGTCTCGCCATTGCTCGATTGTCCTAGGACCAGCAACGAGCCCAGTGATCAGGCTATTATTAAGAACCCAGGCTGTCGCAAACTGCCCTGGGGTGATACCGGCTTCAACTGCTCTTTTTGCCATTTTGGCGGCAACTTGAAGTGATTCCTGACGCCACTCCGTCTCCATCATCCGCTTATCACCACGGGCAGCACGGCTACCTGGACCAGGGTCTGCGCCTGGTTTGTATTTCCCTGTAAGGACGCCTCGAGCAATAGGACTGTATGGAAACACGCCAAGCCCAAAATGATTGCAAGCTGGAAGCTGCTCTGTCTCTGGCATTCGATTAACGAGATTGTAGTAAGGCTGGCTTACGATAGGCCGATCAATATTGAGGCTATCAGCTATCCGACAAATTTCGGCAACTCTCCAGGAGCGATAGTTCGATACGCCAAAATAGCGGATTTTGCCCTCACGCTGGAGGTCGGCAAGAGCTCGAACGGTCTCCTCGAGCGGCGTGGTATGATCTTCCTTATGCAGGTAGTAAATATCGATATGGTCTGTACCCAAACGTTTTAAGCTGGCTTCACACGCTTGCATCAACCACTTTCGACTTGTTCCGCCGCCGTTGGGACCCTTACCAAGGGGATTAGCAAATTTGGTGGCCAGGACCCATTCGCTTCTTTTTTCCCTTATAAGCCGCCCCACCATCTCCTCTGACTTGCCGCCAGCATAGCTATCTGCTGTATCGATAAAATTGACGCCAACATCAGCAGCTTCATCAAGAATTCGACGCGCTTCAGGTTCCTCGGTGGCCCCGCCAAAGAGCATTGTACCAATACAGAGCTCTGACACCTTCAGGCCAGAACGGCCAAGTCGCTGAATTCGCATCATACTAATAAGATCCCAATCTTCTGGTCATCAAACCCCATCTGGAAACGGCCCCGACTAGTCGCATAGTCACTATCAATTCGATGATGGGTCTAACGCTATCCTAGATAACAAAAACTGTCGATTTAAGGGTCGTTTTTTCGAGCAACGACCCGAACCCCATATCTTCTTTCTTGAAGCCCTTAACCGCAACTCAATTGATGTTCTTCTTGCGAGATATTCCTCACAATTTCATTGGTTCCTTGCTATGCTGCACACCGCGAAAATGTGGAGAGCCCAGGTACGGTTAATCTAAAATGAGTGACCCAAGCGAATTAAGTGCTTCAGACGCGCGGTCGTTAATCGGCCGGAGGGAGCTGTCGCCCACAGAACTATTAGAGGCATGCATTAGTCGCATTGAGGCAGTTAATCCCAAAATCAATGCGATTGTTGCGAATGATTTTGCAAGAGCTCGAAGAGAAGCAAAAGATGCCGAAAAGGCTGTTATGGCGGGTAGTGCTCTACCCCCACTTCATGGGCTTCCTATTGGAATAAAGGATTTGAATGCAACACAGGGCCTGCGAACGACTTGGGGCTCTAAATTATTCGAAAACTACGTGCCGACAGAGGATGAAGCGCTCGTTGGTCGTATGAGAGCAGCCGGCGGGATTATTGTTGCCAAGACCAATACACCGGAATTTGGGTCTGGCACGGCAACTGATAATCTTGTTTATGGGCCGACCCGCAATCCTTTTAACCTAGAGCGTACTTCTGGGGGTTCGTCCGGTGGATCAGCGGCAGCTTTGGCAACAAACATGCTACCGTTGTGTCATGAAGTGATACAGGGGGCAGCCTCCGAAATCC
The DNA here is from genome assembly GCA_030833925.1 of Alphaproteobacteria bacterium. GTDB lineage: Bacteria > Pseudomonadota > Alphaproteobacteria > Bin95 > Bin95 > VMCJ01. The sequence continues at coordinate 1,793 of JAURGE010000024.1, read as the reverse complement.
AGCAACCTGGTGTGGCGTTGTTGGGTTTCGCTCAACGCCAGGTCTAATACCCAGAGAAAATAGGACAATTAACTACACACATTTTAATGTACAGGGACCAATGGCTCGCAGCATCTCCGACATCTCTCTTATGATGGCGGGTTGTATCGGCAACGACGAGCGGGATCCCATGGCAAACCCATGCAACCCAAGCGCTTTTTTAAACATCGAACCAGCTGACTTGAAACAAGTCCGTGTTGGATGGACTGAAGATTTTGGTGGTGTTGCACCGTTGGACAATGGGATCAGGGATTGTTTTCGGACAGTCATTACTGCGCTGAGCGACACATTTAAATCTCTCGACAGGAACGATCCAAATTTTTCGGACGCCAGAAACTGTTTTTGGACATTACGCTGCGTCAATTACCTTGCAAGCCATATGGAGCGCTATGAAAAACACCGCGATATCTTATCGCAAAACATCATTGCAAATGTTGAAGCTGGGATGAAAATGAGCCTCTTGGACGTTTCTAAAGCTGAAGTCCAATGGCGAAAAATTTATCAAGATTTTGAGGTAATATTTAAAGATATCGATTTGCTTATTGTCCCAGGAAATGCAACGCCAGCTTTTCGAATTGATGAAGGTATCCCGCATGAAATCAATGGAAAAAAAATGGAAAACTATATGGATGCCTCTCTAATTCGGTCTGCTTTGACGCTAACCGGGCACCCTGTTGTAGCAATACCATGTGGATACGACCACATTGGTTTGCCGTTTGGGCTCCAGCTTGTTGGTAAGCGCCGTGGCGATCTTGAATTACTGAAGATTGCCATGGCTCTAGAAAGCACCTTTTCCCATACAGCCAATCTAAAACGAGCCATTCCAGATCTCGAAAAACTATAGCAGCTTGCTGAAAGGTAGAGGATGCCCGATCTGCAAGGCATGCAGGAAGTGTCTCAGGCAAGGGTCTTTATGAATTTAGCTAGAGCTACCGGGCCAGGCTCAACTCCTGCTCTCTCTTCTGCCTCCCGATTATAATTTGTATTGGTATTAATATCGTAGACTAATTGTCGACCATCTGAGGTTCTAAGATACTCGACCCCTGCAACTTCCACTTCGTTTGCTCGAAGAAAAACGCCAATACGGTTCGCCAGATCTAGATCTGCAACAGGACCAATTTCGAACATTGGCGGTGCACCAGGTAAAGCACACGCTTCAGCAGGACAAAGTTCAAAATCACCGCCCGTCTGCACACGAACAGCGTAATGAAGCTTTCCTCCAATAAATTCTAATCGGGTAATACTTTGATCCGGCGCCGGACAATATTCTTGGAGTAACCAAACATTGTCAGCGCTAGGTTCTTCGACAATTGTGGGGAGTTTATTACGAAGGTCGTCTAAGTCCTCGATCAGACGCACACCTAGGCCCTTTCCGCCACGATTGGGCTTAAGAACAAAAGGCTTTCGGGCAAAATCTGAATTAATGGCAGCCGTTTCAAGACCCTCAGTACCAATGACAGCTATTGTCTTGGGAGTATCGATCCCCGCTGCCGCGAGCAAAGCATGCTGGGCCACCTTGCTCATCTCTAATCGCAGAGCTCCCAGGCCGTTTATTATGCGGCGTCCATGCAAACCTAAATAATCAAATGTAGCAGCAGCGGTAGCGGCTGTGAGGTCATGACCTCGCGATAGCGCAGACGCACTTACGCGGCTCCAGTACACACCCGCGGGCGGTGAGGAAGCCAAGTCTATAACGCCACCATTCATAAAAATTTCTTGGGTTTCCATCCCAGCTTGCGAAAACGCTTCTCGGT
>JAURGE010000023.1 GCA_030833925.1 Alphaproteobacteria bacterium | reverse complement strand
CGAACCCTTAGGTAAAAAAAATTGGCTCGAAAATTCAGTCAGGAATTACGGCCAGCATCGTTAAGCGACAACACCTGCTTCTCGAAGACTAGCAATCGTATTTTGATCCATACCAAGCCCAGAAAGAACTTCGTCAGTATGCTGACCGTGAACTGGCGGAGCGTCGCCTGGCTCCCGCGATTGGTTGTTATAAATGATCGGCTGACCAATGGTTCTAGTTGGACCGGCAACGGGATGATCATAATTGAGTATGATCCCGCTGGCTTCAGAATGGGGGTGGGCCAAAAGTTTGGTCAAATTATTAATTGGAGCTACAGGCACACCTGCTTTTGAAAGTTCTTCATCCCAGAAGGAAACTGAGAGCTTCTCCACCGCTGCTTGCACAAGATTGACCGTTTCTGTTCGGTTGCTTGCTCTCGCTGCATTCGTTCTGAAGCGAGGGTCTTCGACGATTTCGTCTAATCCAGCGATGGAACAAAATTTTCGCCACAAGTTGTCATTGGCTACGCCTATTAGGATAGGGCCATCGGATGCTTCAAAAGCTTGATAGGGACACAGAGATTCGTGCCCGGACCCACATTTTTCAGGCTCAACACCTCTGATCCAAAAATTTTGAATATTATAACGCATCAGCCCCATCGCGGACTCAAATAGAGAAACCTTAATCGTAGCTGCTTTACCTGATTGGCCTCGTTCTAAAAGCGCTGCAAGTATCCCCGTCAGAGCATGCGTGCCGGTTGTCTGGTCTATAGGGGAAATAGGACTGCGGATATGCCCTCCGCCGTCTTCACCGGACAGAGCCATCATGCCAGCAAATGCCTGCAAAATAACATCATAGCCTGCTGCCTTTCGCATTGGGCCAACATCGCCAAACCCAGAGATGCTACAATGAATTAACCGTTGATTTATTGCCTGCAGACTCTTTGCATCGACCCCCAATCTCTCGGCTACACCGTGGCCAAAACTCTCAATAGCTATGTCACTATCTTTAGCAAGCTTGTGAACTATCTCCCGTCCCTCTGTTTTCTTAAGGTCAACGACGACACTGCGCTTATTACGGTTGACACTAAGATAAACCGCGCCAAGCCCCGGCCCTGCAAAGGGAGGCCAACCCCGAGTTTCATCCCCCAGTCCGGGAGCCTCCACCTTGATGACATCAGCTCCCAGATCAGCAAGGGCCTGAGTACAGAGTGGACCCGCCAATACCTTAGAAAGATCTAGAACTTTTATGCCCTTAAGCGGCTTCATTGCTTTTACACCAATTTCGTCGTGTTAATTTCTCATTCAAAATTAAGTTACTACGCCAAATCAGACTTAGTTTTTTAGTCAATATGATTTAGGTAAATCGAGGGCTTTCTCTGCAATGAAACAAAGGATGAGTTGTTCTGTAACAGGACCAATTCGGGTAACTAGTACCTCTCGCATCAGCCGCTCAACGTGAAATTCCTTAGCGTATCCCATTCCACCGTGAGTTAGCACGGCCTGGAGACAGGCAGCATGGCCTGCCCTTGCACCTAAATACTTGGCCGCATTAGCCTCTGCTCCGCAAGCTTCCCCCGCATCGTAGAGCTTGGCAGCACGTTCAGCCATGAGGAGAGCTGACTCTAAATTCACCCAACAGTCTGCCAATGGATGCTGAATGCCCTGGTTTTGTCCAATTGGGCGACCAAAAACTACCCTGTCACGAGCATAATTTGCTGCACGTCTTAAGGCATCCTGACCAATGCCGATGGCCTCAACAGCCACCAGAATGCGCTCAGGATTTAGGCCATCCAGTAAGTAGTAAAAGCCCTTACCCTCTTCACCGATCAAGTCTTCATCAGGAATAAATAAATCATCGATGAAAACCGCATTTGAGTCCACGGAAGCCCGCCCGTGCTTAGGTATGCGTTTTACGTCGATCCTAGAGTGGTCCAGGTCAGTGTAAAACAAAGTCATCCCGTGAGTTGATTTGCCTTCCACTAACTTTGGCTCTGTTCGAGTTAGTAATAGAATTTTGTTGGCAACCTGTGCGGTAGACGTCCACATTTTACGACCTGAGACTAGGTAACCACCATCTACTTTTTTGGCAAAAGTTTTAATGCTCGTGGTATCAAGACCGGCGTCAGGTTCGGTCACCCCAAAGCAAACCTGATCGTCTCCTGAAACCAATCTTGGAATCCAACGGCTTTTTTGTTCATGTGAGCCATGCACAACCATTGGGTGTGGCCCGAACATGTTAATATGGATGGAGGACGCAGCACCCATGCCGCCGCCGTAAGATGAGGCTGTGTGCATTACAATTGCCGCTTCGGTAACACCTAAACCGGCGCCCCCAAATTCCTCAGGCATGGTCACGCCGAGCCATCCACCTTCTGCCATGGCTTTATGGAACTCGTGGGGAAATCTAACCTGCTCTTCACATTCAGCCCAATACGAATCTGAAAACTTGGCACACACAGCCTCAACACCATCCCGAATCGCACGGCGGTCTTCATTCAATTCAAACATTCTTGTTCTTCCGAAACCGTCTCACATTTTTGCAGGCAAAAATCTTTCAACCTTACTCAGAAGAGCCAGACTTCTTGCGAGCAGTCTTGTCATAGCTGTCCAAATCCTGGTCTGGTCGATCTATAGCAAAGACGTTGTCCACCACTGAGTAATCCATGTATCCGAGGCGCGCTAGCGGGCGGTAGAGCTCCATTTTTACTCGGCCATCAACGATGATTGAATCGTCAATATGGATACCTACTACCCTTCCAAAAACGGCGTTGTTCTCTGCCTTTGGATTGGTAGAGGGCAAGCGCACACGGAACATGAATTCACACTCAAGAGCTGCTAACGCTTCCTTGACGCGAGGAGGTTTCACATTAACCGAAGGGGCTGGGGTTAAACCTGACAAAGCAAACTCATCAACATCAGGATCAACATGGGCAGAAGATGTGTTCATCTGTTCCCTTAGGTCATAGTGACACAAGTTTACTACGAACTGATTGGTTGCTTCGATATTTGCCAGGGTGTCTTTCCGTCCCCCACCAGGCCTTGGGTTATTCGGTGCAAAAACGATGGTTGGAGGAAATTCAGCCATTGCATTGAAAAAACTATAGGGAGCAAGATTCAGGACGCCGTCTGTGTCTTGGCTCGAAACCCAGGCAATGGGTCGTGGAGCAACAATTGCTTTAAATGGGTTATAAGCGAGACCATGATTGCGGGGGTCTTCGTAAAACATGAGATGCTCCTCTGGCGCATAAGGTTTGACTCCGCCAAATTAGGCGTAACTGATGACTAGTGAAAGCAGGGAAACACGAACAAGTGCCCGCAGTCGAGGAACGATTTATTCTAAGAGACGCTTTGACTTCGGAAGCAGAAGCAAAGATCGCAGCAACTGCAGCTGATGCAGAGAGGCTCACCACGCCAATTCCTGACGGCGAAATGGTCTGGCATGCTTGGGGACGTGGCAGCGGAAAACCATGTCTATACCTTCTGCATGGCGGATACGGCTCATGGATACATTGGATAAGGAATGTAGACGCCTTAGCATCAAAGTTCACGGTTTTCGCGGGCGATATTCCTGGCCTAGGAGATAGTGACCCACCTCCAGACCGTCGAGACCCTGATCAAATAGGCCAGCTTATAGCTGATGGAATCGAGTTATTAACCCCAAACAACGAGCAAGCACGATTGATGGGATTCTCATTCGGCGGGGTAATCGGCGGACATGTGGCGCCACATTTAGGTCAACGTCTTAAAAGTCTGACCCTCGTTGGTGCCAGTGGAATGGGACTTAGGCGGGTAGACTTTTTGCCTCTTGCCCGGTTTGAAAGGGATATGAGCCCCACTGCTATCCGGCACCTCGCCCGTCGAAACTTAGAATTACTAATGGTGCGCGACCCAAAAACGGTTGATGCCCTCGCTTTACATATGCAGGTAATGAACACCACTCGAGCAGTTACAAAAAGCCGCTGGATAAGCCGCTTGCCCTCCCTAGTTGAGAAGTTGCCAAAATTAACCTGCTCTATTTCGGGCATCTGGGGCGAGTTCGACTCGACCAGCTTTCCATATCTTGCCGAAAGGAGAGAATTTATGGCCAAACTTCCAACGTTCTCAGGTTTTGAGGTAGTTGCGGATGCTGGACATTGGGTAATGTACGAAAACGCTGAAGGCTTTAATACCGCAGCCATCAAATTAATCGACTAAGTGGGTTACTTTCCAATGGACACCTTTTGCGAAAACCAAGCTCTCGCTAGTTGGACTACTGCAGACCTCAACGCAGATAAAAGTTGGGTATTTCCTCTTACAGCAAAAGAAAGTTCCCACTTACGCGAAATGGTTCTGGCCGCCTTCAACCCAGACCGGGATCTATTCGAGTATGACTTCGCAGAATTTGATCTTGGGCCAGCAGAGAAGACTTTAAAGAAAGCCATCCAACAAGCACATCATGGAAGAGGTGTAGCCCTGGTTAAAAATTTACCTCGGCACAATATTAGTGAGGATCAATTTAAACTCTTAAATTGGGCGATTGGCTTGCACATTGGCGTCCCACGGCCACAAGGCAAAGCTTCACAATACATTTCACCTGTGAGGGATGTGGGTGTCGACTATAGAGCAGCTTCAGGACGAGGCTATTCTTCAAATGCCAAACTAGATTTTCATGTAGATGGCGCTGATGTTGCCACACTTGGGTGCTACAACTCTGCAAAATCTGGTGGTTCAACCATGTTCACAAGCGGGGTAACTGCCTTTCAAGCACTTAAGGTTGAGCGACCAGACCTGGCTGAGCTTGCTGAAACTGACTTTTATTTCAGTCGCCAGAATGAGGAAGCGGATGACGAAGGGCCTTACTACGGACAACCCTTGATAGACTTCTGCAACGGACGACTTTTTGCCAAGTGGAATCGAAACAGAGTGCAGAGCGCCCAACGTTTCGAAACTGTGCCGCGGCTCTCTGACAATCAGCGGGCAGCCATGGATGTAATGGACGATATACTTCGACGGCCCGAATACATGCTCACCCTCAATCTGCAGCCCGGTGATCTCCAAATCTTCAACAACCACTGCATGCTCCACAGCCGAACCGACTATGAAGATTTCGCTGAGCCTGAGAAAAAAAGGCTTCTATGGCGCCTTTGGATTGCGCCGCCAGATAGTCCTGAGTTACCTCAAAGCTGGGGGGATTTCTATCGATCCACGGTTCCTGGAACCGTTCGCGGGGGTATACGCGGCCACAATCATGGAAACAAAGAGCAGATGTTCGATGCAAAACACGCTGCTGTCCTGGGAATGTCGATAGCAAACAAGTCGTAGGAGAGTTGGTGGGCCCGGCAGGATTCGAACCTGCGACAACGCCGTTATGAGCGGCGCGTTCTGACCACTGAACTACAGGCCCCAGACTCTTCTTATAGCGTGAATTATGATCAACGCACCATCCTATAAGGGCGCCATGCTAAATTTATTCAAAATGTTGTCATCACTCAGCTTGGCAAAGAGCTTAAATCGTTTTGGCTAACCCACTGCGCATATTGATCCGCAACAAAAAATAACATTCATGTCTTTTCGAACTGATTAGATATTTTGTGTGCAGACCGCGTTGGGAGCTGTAGCCCCCTTAATTTGGGTCCGGTGCATGATACGACGCGCCTCAGCATCGAAAGGATCACGACGATGAAGAGTAGCACGATTATCCCACACCAAGAGGTCGCCAACTCGCCATTTATGAGCGAAAACAAATTCTGATTTAGTTGCGTGTTCCCAAAGTTCGTCTAGCAACGCTTCAGACTCGGGAAGCTCTAAACCTTCCACATACGCCAGTCGGCGGCGACCAAGATAAAGTGCTGGCCGACCAGTCCTGGGATGGGCGCACACAATGGGATGATAGGCGCCAACGCTTTCACGAGGATCTTCTCTAACTTCCACACCGGCGCGCCGAAACCCGCCAGAATTGAAGGTTCCATCATGTTTTATGCGCTTCCCGCTAATTTTGTCCTTCAAATCATCTGGGAGCCCTTCATAGGCAGCTGACATTCCAGCAAGCCATGTATCTCCGCCTGCAGGAGGTAACTCTAATGCATATAGCATTGATGCATCAGGCGGATTCTCTAAATACGACATATCCGTATGCCAAACGGCCTCTCCAGCTCCCAAGCTTCCTATGGGCTTTCCATCTGATCCAATAACGTTGGACACTACGTAGATTTCTGGATATCCAGGTACTGGAGTGCGGCCATTTTCCATGACTGGAGCAGCCTCCAATTCACCAAAGCGTGAAGCAAAAGCGACGAAAGCTTCATTTGAAAGATTCTGGTTTCGGAACAAAAGGCCCCCATGATTGTCCCAGGCCTCAACAACTCCATCAAACTCTCCGCCTGTCATCAGATTGATATCTAGATCAGAAATTTCTGCACCAACTGCGGGAGTGATCTCTCTAACTTTCATTTATCTTCTCCAGCGAGTTAAGGCGCAGGTGTAGCTTCTGCAAGTGCACGGCAGATGGCACACATTTTTGATATAGGATGCTCTGTAAAGAGAGTTACCGTTTCTCGGATATGACGTTCGATTGCAGGATCAAGGTCTGGATCTGATTTGGGCAATGCGGATGCAACGCGGTCCGCATGAGCACGACCAGATATACGCGCGGCCTGAATTGCTGCTTGGAGTCGACCATTCTCAGACGCTGCCGATAACTGTACCCAGATAAGCGCAAGGTAGCCCGGCCAAAACGCGAGATGGCGGTACATACTTGCTATCACCCGGCCATCAGTCTCCCCCAGATCATTAAGTATCTCGACGAGATAACGAAGTTGCGTATCAAGTGTATCCATAGGTGGAAGCGGTGGTAAAGGCGGAAGAGCTGGCTCTACTATAGGCTGATGAGACAACGATTTCATGCTGGAACTATCACCTAAACGGACAAGCAGAGCACCCAGGCCAACCAAATTCATAGCGTTAGTGCGGTCATATGAATCTAGAATCGCTCGGATACTGTGAAGTCCAAGGCCATCAACACCCGCAGCCGCAAGAACGGCCTTCGGAATTAAGGGCAAGCCCAAAGGGCGAAGCCCACGACGAAAAGCCCTACCTTCTAAACTAACCAATCCTGAAGCATACGCAGGACGAACTAAATTCCATGCAAATGGCAATGCCCCAGGGTGTGTCGCCAAGCATCTCCATACAAGGTTAACGACACCAACCCCGGTGACGTCGCGAATATCTTGATATAAAGCCTTTATTTCATCTTTTGCCTCGATCTCTGAAATCGCAGGGATAGGATCAGCGTTTGACATTTGGCCACGTTTCTCCGCCAGCTGGATTAGAGCATAATTGGTTTATAGGTCGCCGTCGCGGTCCATGAAGCAAGGAAGTGTTATTTCAATGACTGCAAAGATATTAAGCGTCAAAGATCTAATAAGTTATGCGTTAGGTAATCTGTTTTCGCGCTTCGGAACACTGCTTACTCTTTGTACGCCTTCCCTGCTTGTGCTGGTAATTTGTGCAGTGATGGCCCGCCTCGCAGTTCCACCGACGGGTACAGATACCGGGTTAGAAGCCGAGTTGCTCTCGATTATTGGCTATATGAGTTTTGGTTCACTCTTCGCCACATTAGCTCTGGTACCGGCTTTTACAGGATGGCACCGACTTCTCATAACAGGCAATGTAAGGCGCGAAAACGGGCGCTTTTTTGGCTGGGATATTCGAGAGTGGCGCTATCTTGGACGCTTACTAGCAATTTGGTTTTGCATGATGGGCGTTAATATAATGACGCAATTCTTGGCGCCTTTGTTTATGGCTGGGTCAGTCATAGGCGCAGTTATAATGGCTGTTTTAGTAGTAAGTGCCTACGCATTCATATGGGCCAAGCTTGGGCTGGCGATGCCAGCTGCAGCACTTGGCGAGCAAACTGGGTTCATAGAGGCCATGGAATTAGCGAAGGGCCACACAGCACAGTTAGCACAGGCATTGATTTCAACCTGGCTCATCCTAGGCATTCTTGGTGGCATCCTTGTAATGGCTCTGACAGCCTTAGGGGCTGCCATAGGCAGTCAGTACTTGGTCTTCGTAGGGGTATTGCTTTTTTACTATCTGTCACTTGTAGCTTCAGTTGGCGTCCTAAGTCGCGCGTACTCAGTCCTACGAACCTAAATCCATGACTTAAAACGCAAAACGGCAGCGCCAAATATATGACGCTGCCGCTTCGCAGATTGAAGTTACTACAGAAATTAATCCGCCGGGTTACTCAACGCTGCAAGCACTTTTGGAGGTGACATTGGAAGCTGAGTCATACGCCGGCCAATGGCATGGGAAACTGCATTGGTTATTGCGGCCAGAGGTGGAACTATTGTCACCTCGCCCACGCCCTTAACCCCATACGGATGTTTCTCGTTGGGCACCTCTACCATTATTGGTGTAATGTTAGGCAGGTCGCTTGCTACCGGGATGCGATAGTCAAGAAAGCCTGCGTTATCCACGTCACCATTCTTGGCGTAGATATATTCTTCGTTTAGCGCCCAACCAATTCCCTGGACAACGCCGCCCTGGATCTGCCCCTCACAATAGTCAGGGTGGATTGCGCGTCCCACGTCCTGGGAAGCTGTAAAGCGAAGAACCTTCACGTGCCCAGTTTCTGGATCCACTTCAACATCGACCATTTGGGCAGCAAACGCACCCAGATGACCTGTAGCGTTGATTGATACTGAGGCGGCGATGGGCTCTCCCCCAGCAGCAGCAATCTGCTCCAAAGTTAATGGATCAAACTCACCCGCATTTTGACCAGCTGGACGGGCTTGTCCATCCGCCCATTCAACAGCCTCAATGTCGATTCCCCACTTCGCTGCAGCTCTTGCACGCAATACATCAATGACCTTTCGCGTGGCCTGATTTACTGCCATGCCTGAGGCGAATGTAACGCGGCTACCACCTGTGACAGCACTTATACCAACAGCATTAGTATCACCAATCTGAGCACGAACCTTCCGATAATCTATACCCAGAAGCTCCGCAGCGATGTTTACCATTGAAGCGCGACTGCCGCCGACGTCGGGATGACCTGTGATAACCAGTGCCGTTCCATCCTCATTGATATGAAGCTGGGCACTAGATTCACCACCGGCATTACCCCAGTAACCGACTGCCACACCCCGGCCCTGGTTCGGACCGAGAGGGATTTTTGCGTTGGGGTGTTGCTCGATTGCTTCGATACACTCCAACATACCGTGGGTACCAATCTTAGCGCCAAAGAACGTTGGTTCTGCAGGGCCAATCATGTTCCTCTTGCGCAGCTCGAGTGGATCTATCCCAAGCTTATCAGCTGCCTCATCAAGTGCGCACTCGAGTGGATAATTACCACCAGGAGCACCAGGTGCTCGATAGGCATTCACTTTCTGGCGGTTTGACACAACATCAAACCCGCGAACGACAGCATTCTCGATTTTGTAACTAGAATACGGGAAATAGACTGCTCGACCGACCGGGGACCCCGGCCAAGCTCCAGCTTCATAATAGTAATCAGCCTCAACAGCCGTAATTTTTCCGTCTTTAGAAACCCCCAGCTTAATATGGCTCACCGAGCCAGAGGTTGGGCCTGTTGCGCGGAAGACTTCTTCGCGCGTCATCTGCATTTTGACTGGGCGACCACATTTCTTAGAGAGAACCATGGCCAGTGGCTCCAAGTACACAATGGTTTTTCCACCGAAACCACCACCGATCTCAGCTGGAATTGCCTTAATGTCTCCTACGGCCATACCCGTTAGTACAGACGTCACAAACCGAACCATGAACTGACCCTGACTGCTCGACCAGATAGTCGACTGACCATCCTTGCCGTAATGAACAGTGCAAGCGTGGGGTTCAATGTAAGCTTGGTGCACCGCGGCTGTCTTGAAAGTCCGCTTAACAATTACCTCGGCAGCAGCAAAGCCCGCTTCCACGTCGCCGGCCTTCTCCGTAAGAACTGATGCAATATTTGAGGGCTTTGTTGGAGCTGGATTCACTCCAGATGTGCGGATCCAATCGTGGAGGATGGGTGCATCTTCTTTGATTGCATCCTCAATTGCGACAACATGAGGTAGCACTTCATAATCTACCTTAATTGCCGCAAGAGCTGCTTCTGCTATCGATTGAGAAGTAGCTGCAACAGCCGCAACCGCATGTCCCACATACATAGCTGTTTCATGCGCGATAGTATTACGGCATACCCAACGGAGGTCTTGCGGGCCCATGGGACGGGGAATATCTAACGGTAATACTGGAAGATCATCCCCAGTCATAACCGCCAAGACGCCCTTCATGGCCTCTGCTGCGGATGTATCAATGGACTTGATTCTAGCGTGAGCATAGGGGCTGCGCAGGACCTTCCCCCAAACCATGCCAGGCATGTCTCCATCGGCGCCATAGCGCGCCATTCCAGTTACCTTGTCGACACCGTCAGGACGGATCGTGCTCTTACCAATCCATTTGTTATCTTGCGTTACCGCGTCCATGCCATTGCTTCCTAGCTAGTTAGCCGTTGACCTCATATCGCGACCATCTTCAGCAACCCGTAAACCAGGTAACGTACAGTGATCGCAGACTCTTAAGACCTTAAACCCTAATGTTAGGTGTTATACTAGGCCAAATTCAAGCCGCTACCTCTTTAAAGCGAGAATAAATATGAAAAAAGACCAGGGCATCCTGGAAAATATTACGGTGATCGACATGACAGAGGGTGTTGCCGGTCCTTACGCCGCGATAGCACTTGCGGACATGGGGGCCAATGTCGTGAAAGTTGAAAGGCCTGAAGGAGACTGGTCACGCCCTGCAAATCATAGCCTTGTAGATGGCCAAGAAAACGGCCAGTTCATCTCTTTGAATCGAAACAAGCGAAATATCGGTCTGGACGCCAGTACACCAGAGGGCAAAGAAGTCCTTTCTCGCATGTTATCTCGAGCAGACGTGCTGATCTCCAATTACCGTCCGGGGGTAATGGCAAAATTGGGATTCGACTATTCCAACTGCCAGTTGATTAATCCCAATTTGATCTATTGCATCATCTCTGGCTTTGGGCAGGAAGGCCCATACGCCCAAAACCCTGCCAGCGACACAATTATTCAAGCTATGAGTGGCCTCATGAGTCTGGTCGGCGATCCAGACGGACCTCCGACCCGAGTGGGCTTTCCACTAGTAGACATGGCTGCTGGCAATGCAGCCATTCAAGGAATTCTTCTCGCACTTTTTGGTCGTTTATTAGGCAAAGGTGGAGCCAATATTGAGATCAGTCTCATGGCTGCAGCGTTGGGAATGATGACAGCAGGTTACACGCGCTTTCTAGCATCAGGCATCCCACCCAAGCGCCAAGGCAATGCAAACATGAACCTCGCTCCAGCTGGCGCCTATAAAGCTGGCGATGGGCGCTACATTTCCATTGCCATACTAAGGGATTCACACTGGGCGAAGTTTTGCGCGGTTATGGGGCTGGAAGACCTGATCAATGATCCACGCTATCGCACAAATGCTGATCGCGTTGCTAACCGAAAAGAGATCGATCTAATAATAGAACCAATGCTGGCGTCATCTGGCGCAAAAGATTGGATAGAAAGACTGCAGGCTGCAGACATCCTAGCGGGACCAATCAACGACTTTGGTGACGTGGCCTCAGACACTTCCCTGACAAACTGGCTTCCAATAGTGGAGACCATGGCTCCAAATGCGCCGTGGGCTATGGGAACGCCAATACGACTAAATGGCACCTTTGCAAAAACACGATACCCAGCTCCAGCTAAAGGCGAAAATACGGTCGAGATCATGACAGAATTTGGTTTCTCAGCCGATGAGATTGCCAAGAGCTTGGAATCCGGAACCGTATTTAAACTTTAATTACCTTTACAAGGTGATGGAGCGCGAAACCTACCTTCAACTAAAGAAAATAGGAAACAGCATGACAAAACCAGCAAACCCGCGCGATGCATTGCGGGACTTTATGCCAAAATTAATCCAGCTGACCGACGATGTTGTCTTTGACGATGTTTGGGAAAGGCCAGAGCTCTCAAAGCGCGATCGTTCCTTGGTTGTTATCTCAGCATTGATCTCACTTGGTAAAGAGCGACAAATGGTTGGACATCTAAAACGTGCTCTGGACAATGGGCTTACAGTTGAAGAGATCAAAGAAGCAATTACACACCTAGCCATCTACAGCGGCTGGCCCACCGCCATGACCGCGGCAACTATTTTTAAAGAGGTTCTTGAAGAACGTGGATTAGCCTAAAGTCCGATCCAAAAAGTCGCCTAAGCCATCATGTCCCTGCATTCGCTAGCAAAGCTGAATTAAATTGGCGTCCAAAATCGAGATAAAGACGTCATTCTATCCAACTTTGCTGAGCGTTTATTTAAACCATAGGTGATTTTCTAATCATAATAATGAATTTCAAGCAGCATACAGCCAGCCTCAGACTTAAATGGACCGTGATAAGCTCCTGGCGGTCGGCAAGCGTATGTATTGGGATCGCACCTCCGGCCACCTTTACCCTCTTTATCATTGCCAACCCAAAGATCACCTGAGAGCACGTAAACCTCTTCCCAGTGTTCATGCACGAATGGTTCGGTTGTAAATACTCCAGGGTCAAACCGGAGAAGGCGCGTCCGACTTCCTGTTTTTTGCGAATCGTCAAGCGATCCTGCCAGGATCTTCTGTTTAATACCTTCTGGGTAACCAACAGGTGTTTCCCAACCTTCACTCATATCCGGCACAACAAATTCAAGATGTTCCTTTGAAATTGGCATTGGTTCGTTTCCTATCCTTTTAGGCGCCTTTGAGAATTCATTTTGAAAGGGAAAGTGGCAACAATCCATAAGGCAGGTCTGTCAAAGTTTTTAACCCTGAGCACCGACTATGCCTCCATATTCTGGTCTTTTCTTACACTTATCTGGAAAGGGCTTTTTCCACCAACTGCGCCCAGTAGCTTGCGCCCCATGGCAGCGCTTCATCGTTAAAATCATAGCGGGGATTGTGGACTACAACGGATCCAAACTCTCCCGACCCTCCATTTCCCATCCGAATATAGCAGCCTGGTTTCTCCTGCAGCATGAAAGAAAAATCCTCTGAACCCATAACTGGGCGCGCAGCTGTGTTGACGTTGTCTGGCCCCGCAAGGTCAGAAGCCACTTGAGCGCAGAAAGTTGTTTGGGCTGGATCATTAACTGTTGGTGGGTAGCGACGTTCGTACCGAACCGAGACAGTGGCACCGAAGGCCTCTGCAATTGAGGCACACTGCTTTCGCATTCGCTCCTCAACAAAGTCCTGCACTTCAGACTTAAAACACCTCACGGTACCGCGCAGCGTCACCTGCTGAGGAATCACATTCCAGGTATCACCGCCGTGGACCTGGGTAATCGAAAGAACAACGCTATCTATCGCATCGGTCTGCCTCGAGGCGATTGTCTGAAGTGCCATTACAATTTGCGCCTGTACTATTACCGGATCGACACCCTGATGTGGTCGAGCGGCATGGGTTCCATAACCGTCAATAACAATCTCAAATATGTCATAGCCAGCCATCATTGGGCCGGGGCCCATAGAGATTTGGCCAACTGGTAAGCCAGGAGAATTATGCATGCCGTAGACAGCCTTCATTGGGAAACGGTCAAACAAACCTTCCTCAACCATTACCCGGCCTCCGCCCTCATTCTCCTCCGCTGGTTGAAAGATAAAATAGACGGTGCCTCGAAAATTTCTGGTCTCAGCCATGTACTTGGCAGCTCCCAGCAGCATCGATGTGTGTCCATCATGGCCACACGCGTGCATTTTTCCTGGATTTTTTGATTTGTAGGGAACGTCATTTAATTCAAGAATATCGAGCGCATCGAAATCAGCTCGAAGGCCGATTGCATCTCCTTCGCCCCGACCCCTCAAAACAGCAACAATACCGGTCTTTGCTATTCCGGAGTGAATTTCATCCATACCAAATGTTTCCAGACGCTCACGAATGAATGCGCTAGTCCACTCCTCTTCAAAAGCAGTTTCCGGATGCATATGCATCTCTCGGCGCCACTCAGTCATCTCTTTGGTAAGCTCGGCAATACGATTGATAATAGGCACTTTGTTTGAACTCCTATTCTAAGCCAGCCGTTTGTCGAGCGAGCGCTGCGCCCTCACACATAATCTTAAGTTTCTGAAAAGCCTTCACCGACGACATTGGCGCTAGCCCACAATCAGGGGCAGCTTGAATCTGCTCTGGGGGAAGGGCTTCAGCCGCTTTCAGCAGTCGGTTGGCTACATGCTCAGGTGTTTCCATAACGCCATCCGAATTGAACACACACCCAAACAAAACTGTCTTTGAAGGGCACAACTTTAAAAGCGAAGGGTCAAGCTTAGAACCCTCAAACTCCAAAGCTAATTGATCGATTTTAGAACGTTCAAGCGCAGCTATGATGGTTGGGTAAGCATCCGGTATTGGTCGCTCCAAGCCCGGCTGAGGGTATCCGTAACAAATATGCACCGCCGTTGTGGCTGTTAACCCCTCGATACAACGGTCGAGCGCCTCAATACCCCAATCTGCAGCTTCTTCCGGGTAACGGGAAAATACGGGCTCATCAAACTGAATAACATCAGCACCTGCAGCTTCTAATAGCTTCGCTTCTTTATTGATCTGGTCTGCCCAAGCAAAAGCAAATGTCTTAGCGTCGCCGTAGAACTCATCATTAATACTATCCACGATCGTCATTGGCGCTGGCAGCGTTGCCTTGATGGGACGGCTCGTTAGTTTTCTGAGAAATTTTACATCCTCCGCCACGATAGGGCTCTTGTGCTTTATTTCACCAACGCAACGACCCGCCATGACCTTGCGACGACCCGCACGCATGGTTTTTTCCTTCAGGGTCTCAAAATCGAATCCTTCGAAACCTCTAACAACAGTCGTGACGTAGTTTGTCCGCCGCTGCTCACCATCGGAGATAATGTCGATACCAGCCTGCTCCTGTTGGGAAACAACCACCCTCACCGCATCGTCCTGAGCTTCAGCGAGTTCTGCACCTTCCATTATCCACTCCGGCCCCTTACCAAAGTGGTCTTTTTTCCCATCCAGCGCGATCCGGTCTCTTACCAGCCAGGACCGCTTCGGCATGGATCCGATAACAGTGGTCAAGAAAGCTTTTGGCATTGCAATTCAGCCTCCGCCGACATTTGAGTTTGTGAGAGCGTAGTTTATCGTCACTCAGGCTTCAAACTTTGCTGCCACTCTGTTGATTGATTGCAAGTTCAGGTCGCGATATACCGCCATTAACTCAAAAATATTTCCATTAGGAAGTTAGCCGCCAATGACCTATGTCGTCACAGACAACTGCATTAAGTGCAAATATATGGATTGTGTTGAAGTATGCCCCGTAGACTGTTTCTATGTTGGCGCAAATATGCTTGTGATCCATCCCGACGAATGTATCGACTGTGGCGTATGTGAACCGGAATGCCCAATTGAAGCAATTAAGCCGGACACTGAGCCTGGTGCAGAAAAATGGGTAGAGTTTAACCGCGACTATTCTGAGTCATGGCCCAACATTACTCGCAAAGGCGATAGTCCTTCAGACGCAGATGACTGGGTGGACGTGAAAAATAAGCTGGAAGAGCATTTTGATCCGGCACCAGGCGAACCCTAAAGCGTACGAACTAATTTATTTTAGGTTGGGGTAGACATAGCAACATCACTACAGACGATACTTTTATCTGCCATAAGGCCGGTCGATGAACGATTACCCATTCACATCTTTGACAAAGTCATTGCCCTCAACGGTGCCGTTTGTTGGCCCAGAGGCTCAAGAACGTCAGATGGGCAAACCTTTTCAAGCTCGGATAGGCGCAAATGAAAGTGTGTTTGGGCCATCGCCGCAAGCCATAGAGGCTATGCGGTTAGCCGCCATGGATGTTTGGCGTTATTGCGACCCTGAAAATCACGATCTGAAAGAAGAGCTGGCAACTATTCATGGAGTAAAACCGGAAAACATTGTTGTTGGCGAAGGTATCGACGCTCTTTTGGGCAATCTCGTCAGAATGATAGTCAGCAACGATACCCCGGTTGTAACCTCGTTAGGCGCTTACCCCACCTTTAATTATCACGTCGCAGGCTTCGGCGGGCGGCTAGAATTAGTGCCTTACAAAAATGATCGAGAAGACCCTGAAACGCTAATAGAAAGGGCTAAGGCCACCTCGGCTCCGCTGATTTACTTCGCAAACCCAGATAACCCCATGGGTAGTTGGCATGATGCAAATTCCGTTCAAGCGATGATAGATGCAGTACCCGAAGGCGCTATCCTCTGCCTTGATGAAGCATACATTGAGTTTGCCCCAGAACTGACGGCCCCGCCCATCGACGTCTCAAACCCGAGAGTTATACGCTTTCGCACCTTCTCAAAGGCCTATGGTATGGCAGGGGCACGAGTAGGATATGGTATAGCCGAAGCAGGGCTCGCACTGGCTTTTAACAAAGTCCGAAATCATTTTGGCGTTAATAGCATTGCTCAGGCTGGTGCACTTGCCTCTATCAGGGATAGAGGTTGGCTTCTTAACGTGAGGCAATTAGTTGATAAAGCTCGTAACGAGATTGCGCACATTGCAAGAGCTAACAATATCAAACCACTAGTTAGTGCCGCTAACTTTGTTGCCATTGACTGCGGCAGAGATGGAGTTTTTGCGCGGCGCGTTCTCAATGAGCTAGTCACGCGCGGCGTTTTTGTTCGCATGCCTTTTGCAGCACCTCAAGATCGCTGCATTCGGGTCAGTGCTGGTCGTCCTGAAGACTTGGCAGCATTTGAAGCAGCCCTTCCGGAAGCTATCAAAGCCGCGGAGCTGTTTTAAAATTAAGCAGCCTGAAAATCGCCTAATTCTGATCGNATTTACAGCCTGATAATCAAAGTTTTTGATGAGGCTGCGAGCTTCCGGTCAGTCCTCCTCAAATACCACCAATAAGCGAGTTTCAACACTTCTGCGCGGTGGGGCATCATCAGGTGCTGACGTATTATCAAAAGAAGTGTGAGGACAGTAGACAGAAGTGTTTCGCCGGCCATCCATCTGCTTGAAGACTAAAATTTCGTCAGTCTTCATTGAAGGAACATAGCGCCAGACGTGATCGGGGTTATAAACCGGTGCTGCCACCAAACTATCTCTGTTACGACCTGTGTAAAAATAATCGATCACGTCGTCCTCTGGCAGCGAGCGCCAGTCAATGAAAGCAAGCGGATTGTTGATTGCAGGATTGTCGAATGGCTGCCACGTGTTGAACCAAGCATAGATCCAATTTTTTTGTGGCTCGATGCCTCGAGCCGATAAAACAGCTTCAGACATCTCTTTAAGTCTCTTCATATTGTAATCACAGTGGACAAACCGCGCGTATCCATCATTAAAATCAATCGGAACCTCTGTCCGAACTAGATGATCGCGAACGAAGGCCTTCTTGGCGCCAGAAACCCGCACCACCAACTCCTCAACAGCTGGATAATAAGCCTGCGCTGTTGCCTGAATATCTCGAAAATTCTCAATTTCATGATGGAGTTTTTCGAGAGTAAAACCTGAGCCATCTAGAGTAATATCGCCATTCAAAAGGCCGGGGCGAGCGTCATGTACTTCAATAGGCTGACGAGAGGTATTAGCTCGACGCGTTTCCCTCGATCCTATACGAGGGATTTCTTTTCGCCCCTTCCATTCGGCGTTTACATATCGAACTTCTGCACGAATTGGTGGCTGCACATCCATAGGATTTCCCTCGAGTTTTGCACCGAAGCGTATTGGGCAAGATAATCCAATGCAATCTCGAGGCTTGAGCGTGATATTCAACAGGTGCAGGCTAAAGCGTCGTGAACTATTGGAATGGCCGGCAAGATGACCCCATCAAAAAACAAGGCATGGCTAGATAAAGTGGTCGAAGAAACTCTGGACCCGGCCTTGGAAATTTGTGATCCACACCATCACCTTTGGGAGTTCCGTCATGATCGCGTAGCACCCAAATATCTGCTCGAAGAAATTTTGTCTGATCTAAATGCTGGTCACAATATCGTCAGTACCGTCTTCATTGAGTGCGCAGCGATGTACAGGTCTTATGGCCCTGAACACATGAAATGTGTTGGTGAAACTGAATTTGTAAATGGCATAGCAGCGATGAGCGCCTCTGGGCTTTACGGGCATTGCCGAATAGCCGCGGCCATCGTTGGCACAGCGAATCTGAATATTGGCAGCGCTGTTGGCGAAGTGCTCGATGCACATGTTCAGGCAGGCGGCGGAAGGTTTCGTGGCATTCGTTGCCAGGGCCAATGGGATGCCGATACCTCAATAAGGAGCGCAAAAGACGCTATTGGCCCAGATCGATTCGCAATGCCTGATTTTCGAGAAGGATTTGCTGAACTGGCACCTCGCAATATGACTTTTGAGGCCTGGTGCTACCATCAACAGATAAAGGAAGTGACAGATCTCGCGCGCGCATTTCCAGACACGACAATCATCCTAAACCACTTTGGTGGTCCTCTCGGCGTGGGTCCTTACAGGGGGAAAGCTGATGAAATTTTTCCAGTATGGCAAAAGGATGTGGCTGAGCTAGCAACCTGTCAAAACGTCGTCGCAAAACTTGGTGGAATCAACATGGATATCAATGGGTTCGGATGGGAAGATCACGACGAGCCACCTACAAGCGAAATGCTAATGCAAGGCACTCGGCGTTGGTATGAGCATACGATAGAGCATTTCGGCACTCACCGTTGCATGTTCGAATCAAACTTCCCTGTTGATATGACTAGCTGCAGCTACAATACGCTCTGGAATTCGTTCAAGCGCCTTACGAAGGATTACAGTGACGGCGAAAAACGCCAGTTGTTCCACGACACGGCTGCCCACACATATCGGATCGACTAACACTGGTAATGGGGCATCAGATGGAATTTGGCCTGTATGTGAATCCGCAATTTCCCGATGACACCCCCCTCCCTGCGGCAACAGAAAATATGGCGGCCCAGGTGCGCGCGGCGCGTGAGGCAGGTTTTTCTTCGATCATTGCACCCCATCACTATCTGACGCAGCCTCTTCGCATGTTTCAAGCAAACATTCTGCTCGCAAGGCTAGCTGCAGAAGCAGGAAATATGCGCATGGGACCAGGCGTTTGGCTCCTTGGTATGACTAATCCCGTGCAGGTAGCTGAAGAGTCAGCAACTCTCGATTGGATTTGCAACGGCGGCTACATCCTTGCCGTCGGCCTCGGCTATCGAGAGGCTGAGTTTGAAGCTTTTGGAGCAAATTTCCGTCAACGTGCCGCTCGGATGACAGAAGCAATTGAAGTAGTCCGCCGTCTCTGGTCAGAAGAGAGAGTTTCTCACAAAGGCCAGTTCTTTCAGCTAACTGACGTCGGAGCCTCTGTAAGACCCCGGAATGGATCATCTCTCCCGCTATGGATTGGGGCAAGTGTTGAACCTGCAATCCGACGAGCTGCTCGGGTCGCCGACGCTTGGCTATCCAGCCCATCTGCTGACTGGCAGCAATTGGAGCGAAATTATAGAATTTATGACGAGGAACGTGCAGCTGCCGGCCTTGAGCCCGCGACTGAAAAACCAATGATCAGAGAATGCTTCGTAGCCACTACTGCAGAGCAAGCTATGGCTATAGCAAGGGAGCCTCTCATCTATAAGTATTCAGCTTACGCATCTTGGGGCAATGCCAATGTTGCTGGGCGCCCCTTTCGCGAGGCCTTTGATGACTTCCAAGCGGCTCGTTTCATCATTGGTGATAAGGCAATGGTGAAAGATAGGGTTCAATGGCTTAATGAAAAGCTTGGGGTTAACCACCTCGTAGTTCGACTACAGTGGCCCGGTTTAGCCCAAAAAGATGTGCTAAAAGCGATTGACCTTATCGGCGAAATTAAAGGCGAGTTAAAATAGGGGGCGCAAGGTGAAGATAGAAAAGGCCAGCCCTGGTTGTGGAGCAATCGTCACTGACGTCGATGTCCGAAGTATGAGCGATGCCGAATGGCGGTCGATATATGAGGCTTGGCTGGAGGCTGGCGTAATCTGCATTCGTGGTCAGAGTCTGACTATTCAAGACTTTTTAAGGTACGGCCAACGCTTCGGTCAGATTTTTCCGCACCTGGTAAAAAAATCTCGCCACCCAGATCATCCGGAACTAACCGTCATGGGCATTGATGCCCGTAATGCTGATGGTTCTGTTAACAAGCCGGTATACACACGCGGTCACGGATGGCACACGGACGGACCGTGGGACCCAAAGGGCTGCAAGGCTACGCAGCTTTATGGGCTGGAGATCCCCTCAAGGGGCGGTGACACTCTCTTCGCTAACATGGGCATGGCATACGACGCGTTACCGATCAGCCTGCAGAAGCGAATTGAGGGTCTGGAGGCGGATTATGTTTATGGGGGAGCCTCACGCAAAAGTGCTGACCTCCTAGAGCCAGAGGACCGCAATCTTCCACCAGTGCGGCATCCTCTAATTCGCACCCACAGGGAAACAGGACGGAAAACACTTTACTTCAATCCCACTCACTTGCTGCGGATCGTCGGCTTACCTGACAAAGAAGCGACTGCCTTGTTTCAGGAGCTGGAGGCCTATCAGATTGCACCTGGCGCTGAATACCGACACAAATGGCAGGTGGGGGATCTGATTACTTGGGATAATCGTTGCACACTTCATTCCGCAACGGCTGACTATCCGATAGAAGAACGTCGAATTCATTGGCGCTGCACCATCGCCTCAGAGGACGCCAAAGGAACACTGGTTACAGATTAAAACAGCGTTGCATAGTGAACAAAACTTTCTAGCAAGATCAATTTTTAAGGTTTTCGAAAGTTATCGAAAAATCGATTAGGCCACCACAAACAGTGCGCCAATCTTGACGTCACATGGCTTTTGCCCTTAGCGTTGCACATTGCCGTAGGGGGGCCCTGCCTGAAGGGCTGAGATATCGATAGGCACCATTGGTCTATGACCAGGAATGGCTGCCAGCGCGATGACCCTTTGAACCTGAACCGGATTATACCGGCGGAGGGAATGGGACTTGGGAAAGATCTTTGGAATACACATCAAGGCACCTCGAATTGCCTTCGACGGCCAGACATTATTCGAAACGCTAGATTTTTCTTTGCCCGCAGGCCAATGGACCTGCTTATTAGGACCAAGTGGTGTTGGAAAGAGCACACTTCTCCGCCTCATTGCAGGGCTCGCAACCGAAGCTGGATCCGCGTGCATATCCTGCGACGATGGTAAACCACTGTCAGGTCGGACTGCCTACATGGGACAGCAGGATTTGCTACTGCCCTGGCTCAGCGTTATCGACAATGTGACCCTCGGACGGCGTTTACGTGGAGAAGACCCAAAAGGGCACGAAGCACAATCTCACGCAAAACAGCTGCTCGACGCCGTTGGGCTCACGGGTTACGAGCAGAGCCTTCCCTCAAAGCTGTCAGGAGGAATGCGCCAACGAGCTGCGCTTGCGAGAACCTTGATGGAAAATCGCCCTGTTGTTCTTATGGATGAGCCATTTTCTGCAGTTGATGCCATAACCCGCTTGAGGCTTCAGGAATTAGCGGCTGAGCTCTTACGTGACCGCACAGTACTTTTGGTCACACATGATCCACTGGAAGCGCTCCGGCTCGGCGACCGTATCCATGTGCTTTCGGGCAGGCCCGTTGTTATAAGTGATGCCTTGTTGCCAACTGGGTTGAGGCCCCGTCCAGCAGGTGACCCTGATCTTTTAGCTAATCAGGCAAAACTTTTCCGCCAGCTTTCGGCAGCAATGGAAGATACCGCTGCAGCATGAGAGTTCTAAGGCCCTCTATAATTTTTGCTGCCCTCATCATGCTTTGGCAAATTATCGTTTGGGCCAGTGGAGTAGAACCTTTCATACTTCCTCCACCGGCCCGCGTAGGAATAGCTTGGGTCGAGCGCTGGGATGTCATCCTATTTCATACACAAACAACCGTTCTAGAAATCCTACTAGGCCTATTGCTAGGCACAGTCATGGGTACTGTGAGCGCTCTCTTTCTTGCATACTTTGCTACGGCTCGGCGCTGGCTGATGCCAATCCTGGTTATAAGCCAAGCGATACCTGTGTTCGCTTTGGCACCGATCCTTGTTTTATGGCTTGGCTATGGTCTCGCCTCAAAGGTCGCAATGGCGACGCTAATTATCTACTTTCCTGTCACTGCCGCTTTCTTCGACGGACTCCGCCGAACAGAACCTGGACAGCTCGACCTCGCGCGCACGATGAATGCTTCCCGCTGGTCAATCCTTCGCAACATCCGCATCCCAGCAGCCCTTCCCGCGTTTGCTTCCGGTCTTCGAGTGGCTACAGCCGTTGCACCGATTGGAGCAGTCGTCGGTGAATGGGTCGGCTCATCGGCCGGCCTAGGATATTTGATGCTGCATTCGAATGGGCGAATGCAGATCGATGTAATGTTCGCGGCACTGTTCACGCTCGGCGCTATCGCCGTCGTCCTCTACTTCACCGTGGACGCCTTTTTATCTCGCGTCCTCTTCTGGCAACCCGATACACAACCAAGCAATGACTGAGGTTTATAAATGACTTTCAAACCAATCATAACCGCCCTTGCTGCACTCCTAGCCGCCCTGGCCTTTTCCTCAGCAGCACGCGCTGCTGATAACGTTACTCTTATCTTGGACTGGTTCGTAAACCCGGATCATGCGCCGCTGATTGTTGCGGAACAAAAAGGCTTCTTCAAAGCAAATGATCTCAATGTGGAGATAGTCGCACCTGCCGACCCTAACGATCCGCCAAAGCTTGTAGCTGCGGGCAAGGCTGACCTTGCGGTCTCCTATCAACCTCAACTGCACGTTCAAGTCGCCGAGGGCCTGCCGCTTGTCCGCATAGGCACCCTGGTTGGCACTCCACTTAGTTCCCTTGTAGTCCTAAAGAATGGGCCAATCAAAAAGATTGCCGATTTAAAGGGCAAGAAGATTGGCTTCTCAGTAGGTGGCTTCGAGGATGCCCTTCTGGCTACTATGCTTGAAAAGCACGGCCTCAATCTCAAGGATATCACACTGATTAACGTTAACTTTTCTCTTTCCCCTTCCATCATTTCAGGCAAGGTGGATGGAGTTATCGGGGCATTCCGAAATTTTGAGTTGAACCAGATGGATATCGTTGGGAAGCCCGGAACAGCCTTCTACCCCGAAGAAGAGGGCGTACCACCCTATGACGAGCTCATTCTTGTCGCCCACAAAGACAAAGCTGCCCAACCTAAATTCCGCCGTTTCCTAAATGCCATAGAGCAAGGCGCTCAGTTCCTAGTAAATCATCCTGAAGAAAGCTGGAAACTTTTCATAGCCGCTCATAAAAATCTGGATGATGAACTGAATCGCAGAGCCTGGCGCGACACGCTACCTCGGTTTTCCATGCGTCCTGCAGCGCTCGATGACGCCCGATATCGGCGCTTTGCTGAGTTTCTGAAGAAACAGAATCTAATCAAAAAGACAGTGCCATTAGAGCAATATGCAATTCAGCTGCCTTAGATTCTGGCGAGGCGCTTTAGTAAAGCCATTCGGATCTTAAATAAGACGAAGAGGCCACCAAGCGGCTACTTTGTCCTCCTAACGGACGTAGAAAAAGCCTGCATGTTTGGCCTAGGCTTCAACATGCAGGCTTTTCGTTGGGTGCTGTGTTTTAGGCTAAGTACAGCCGAATGCTATTGGGTTCTGTTTTTTTGCAGTTTTGACGGACCCAACCAAACCCTTATCAAGTCGCGCTGGAAATAAGACTTGTATGATGAAAGAACGCGTTCCATTTCTCTCTTGCTGGGCACCTATAGAAGTTTAGTCAAGTTTAGCCGGATAGCTGGCAATTAAAGAACTATGCACATCAATAGACACCTAATGCTTTACCTTTTGGCTATGATGGCTTTTGTAGCAAGGCCGTCATGGGCAGATCCCATCGATTTCAATGGCTGGACTCATCAAAAATTTTCATTGTTTTCATGAAATAATTACACGGCCAACGCAAACGAGGTACTGGTTAGTTCGAACGGAACAGTCTCTATGATCTGGTCTGCAATTCCAGACAAAGATCAATTCGCCAAGAGGGCTTCTTGGACATGGCAGGTCAGTAACTCTGTCCCTCCAACAGATCTAACCATTAAAGGTGGGGATGACCGCAATCTTGCCATTTATTTTGTCTTTGGGAATACCAAAGACGCGTCAATTCTTAAGCAGCAGTCGCTGCCTAAGTTGCTCGAAAATAAATCTATCAAAGTGCTGATGTATGTGTTCGGAGGCGCACACAAACATGGTGATTTTCTGCCTACGCCCTACCTTGGCGAGAAGGGCAAAACGATTATCTTGCGCCCTTCTGGCTTAGGCCGGTTTAAAGAGTCTGTGAATTTGGCCGATCACTTTTCGAGTGCTTTTGGTTCATCAATCACAACGCTTATCGGTCTTGCGCTTTCGGCCGACAGCGATGACACAAAAAGTAAAATCCGGGCAAGCGTGTCAGACTTAGAACTGCATAGACCTTAAGATAGTTGGGTCATTCCGCTAACGAATAATTAGATCATGTATAAATACAAAAACCGCCCTACTAAAGCCGACACACGCTCAAGAAATTTGCCGCCTGTAATGAAAGGCCCTCGGCAAGGGAGGCTTAAAAAGAAGAAAAGAAATTCTTGGCTGGGGAACCTGGATTTGAACCAGGACTGACGGAGTCAGAGTCCGCTGTTCTACCGTTAAACTATTCCCCAATTAAACGGCCTCGGTATATGCGGAAGGGACGCACTTACGTCAAGCCTTGCTTCCTTCTTCTTCACATATCGTGGGCCCAAGGTTCTGGCATCAGACGATAGCCCTGGCCTTCTTTTACGAGATGGCTGAACGTTGGAAAGTGAAGGTGCATACCTGCAACAAGAAGGCCATCCTGTTCAGCCATGTCAAAAATACGACGCCGAGACGCGATGGCCGCCTCAATATCTGTATCAAAGGCAATAGCTACTTCAGGGCGTGCGGTTTGTATTTCGGGAACATGCACAATATCGCCCCAAATCAAAAGGCTCTCACCGCCCGATTCGACAATGTAACAGGTGTGGCCTGGGGTATGCCCATGGGCACGAAGCGCAGTTACACCAGGGAAAACCTCCTCATCTTTTTGAAAGAAACGGCTTTGCTTTGCGTAGGGTGCAATTTGCTCACGAGCTGCTTGAAAATAGAGCTTCTTCGCCCGCTCATCGGCCCTAACCATCGCCGCGTCATCCTGCCAGTGTTTTGGCTCATTCTCATGGGCAACAAGTTCAGCATTTGGAAAATAAAGCGAGTTATCTGACATGTTGGTGAGACCGGCTGAGTGGTCCGGATGCATGTGCGTCAACAGAACAGTGTCGATCTCTTTTGGGTCTACACCAGCCGCAATCACATTCGACAAAAGCTTTCCTGCTGTCGGCAACAGGTAATTTCCCGATCCAGTCTCAACAAGCGCTGTTCGACCTTTGGAACGGATTATAAAACCATTCACGAAGGTTCGCCGCCCGCTTCTAAAGTTTGCCTTTAGCATCGCCATGGCATCTTCAGCTTCAATGTTGCGAAGCACACTAACATCACCATCAAGATAACCGTCTGAAACGGCAGTTACGATAATTTCGCCAACCTTTCGGTGATAAACGCCGGGGATCTGAGTGCTCGGAACTGCAAACATAGAACTGTCTCCTAGCAAGAAACCTGTGGACCAAAAATTCAGAGAATGAACTTCGAAAGATCAGCGTCCTTGGCAAGTTCTCCGACGCGGTCACGAACCATTTCGCCATCAATCATTATTGTCTCACCTTTGCGGTCAGCCGCATCGAAACTTATTTCCTCGAGCAGTCGCTCCATAACCGTATGAAGGCGCCGGGCTCCTATATTTTCTATACTTGTGTTGATCTCTGCTGTTAAATCAGCCAGGGCTTCAATTGCGTCATTGGTAAAGTCGAGGGTTACGCCCTCCGTAGCCAAAAGTGCCTTGTACTGCACCAGAAGTGAAGCTTCCGGCTCTCGCAATATCCGGACGAAGTCATCTCTCTCTAATGCCTTCAATTCCACACGAATTGGCAAACGACCCTGTAACTCTGGCAACAAATCAGATGGCTTTGCTAGATGAAATGCACCAGAGGCAATGAATAAAATGTGATCTGTTTTTACTGTCCCATACTTAGTTGGGACAGTTGCCCCTTCTATCAGCGGCAGAAGGTCTCGCTGCACCCCTTCTCTTGAAACATCAGCGCCTGAGCGATTTGCAGCACTAGCAATCTTGTCAATCTCATCGAGAAAAACAATTCCATTCTCCTCGACAGCCTCAACCGCCTCACGCGCTGCCGCATCTTCATCCACGAGGGCTTCACTCTCCTCTCTGACGAGTGCCTCGTAGCTTTCACCTACTGTCATACGACGCTTTTTTCTAGGTGCCTGAAAGGCTTTGCCAAAGATATCGTTGAGATTCATGACACCCATTTGAGCACCTGGCATGCCTGGGATCTCAAAGCTAGGCATTTTAGGGCCGCCCGGACCATCACGCAGTTCTATATCGATTTCCCGATCGTTTAACTCATTCTCACGGAGTTTCTTCCGAAACGTTTGCCGTGAAGATTCGGATGCAGTCTCGCCAACAAGAGCATCTATGACCCGTTCTTCAGCAGCAATTTCTGCCTTTGGAAGCAAGGCGGCGCGCTGCTTCTCACGAGCTGCATGAACCGCAATCTCAACAAGGTCTCTGACGATCGATTCCACATCACGACCAACATACCCGACTTCTGTGAACTTCGTTGCCTCAACCTTGATAAATGGAGCCTCGGCAAGCCTAGCGAGACGACGAGCGATTTCCGTCTTACCAACACCAGTTGGGCCTATCATTAAAATATTTTTTGGCAGCACCTCGTCCTTAAGAGAATCTGGCAATTGGCGACGACGCCACCGGTTACGCAGCGCTACAGCAACAGCTCGCTTTGCATCCTTTTGGCCTATGATATGGCGGTCGAGCTCTGAGACGATCTCTCGTGGTGAAAAACTTGTCATGGTGATTCCGCGTCCATAGCTTCCAGGACGATGTTGTTGTTGGTGTAAACACAAATTTCTGACGCAATTTCGAGACTACGACGCGCAATCATTTCAGCATCCATTTCCTGAAGCGGCAAAAGTGCACGAGCAGCGGCAAGCGCGTAGCCGCCACCTGAACCAATACCGATTAGCCCATCGTCAGGCTCCAATACATCGCCAACACCCGTCAAAGTGAGCGAAGTCTTCGAATCAGCGACCGCCATCATTGCTTCCAATCGACGAAGATAGCGATCAGTGCGCCATTCCTTCGCCATTTCAACAGCTGCTCGAGCAAGCTGTCCAGGGTACTGTTCAAGTTTCCCCTCCAAGCGCTCAAACAGGGCGAATGCATCAGCTGTGGCTCCAGCAAATCCAGCAATAACAGTACCGCCAGCCAGTCTTCGTACCTTCCTGGCTGTTCCTTTGATTACGGTGCTACCCAGGCTGACCTGCCCATCCCCAGCAATTGCCACTCGGCCGCCTTTCCGGACTGCGAGAATAGTAGTTCCATGCCAAATTAAAGGTTCATTATCCGCCATAGTTTATCCAAGCTTTCTATATTTGTGTGCATGCATGTGGGATTAAGCGGTGTTAGGTCAAGCACCTGTGGATAGCGCGGCCTTTGCTTCAGAGCTAATTCCGGGTCTATTGGGTCATTCTTTTTACAAAACATTCGCCTCGGTCATGCAGCAACCAACATTTCCAGAAATCCCTCGTGAAGCTGAAAGCGGAACTGGTGTTTGGCCAGCCCAACGGATTCGCCAAGTCGCAGAGGTTGGACGCATTCGTGCTGAAACACCATTTGACGCTGACCAAATTCAGCCAGCGAGTTTAGACCTGCGGCTGTCGGCTCAGGCCTACGAGGTGCCAGCTAGCTTCCTCCCAGGCCGCGGACGCTCAATGGCAGACAGGCTCCATTCAATTAATGCTAAACGCATCGACATTTCGGGGGGAGCTGAACTTAAGACTGGATCGATTTACATCGTGCGATTGCAGGAGACAGTAGACCTGCGCCGGCGGGAGTCAGGATTTGCAAACCCGAAAAGCTCAACAGGACGGCTAGATATTTTTGCGCGGCTCATAACCGATTTTGGCGTGCAGTTTGATACTGTCGAAGAAGGTTACACAGGGCCCCTTTGGCTGGAAATTGCTCCACGATCGTTCAATGTGATAGTGCGGCCTGGCTCCAGATTAGCCCAACTTAGGTTCCGAACTGGCACACCAAATATCGGTAGCCGTGCTGTAAGAGAGCTTAACGAAACCTATGGGGTCATCTTGCCAGAAGCCGGCGAAGCTATTGTAAGGGATGGAGCTATTGCTCTTTCCGTAGATGTAATAGGAAATCCAAATACAGGCATCGTCGGCTACAAATCTCGTGCAACAGACCAGCCCATAGATGTAGACCAGAAGGGCGCCTACGATCCTTCCGACTTCTGGGAAACACTGTATCGCCCTTCAGGGGGCGGTTTAATTCTAGAACGAGATCATTTCCATATTCTTGCAACTAAAGAGACGGTCGCAATTCCCGACGGGTGGGCTGCCGATATGTTCGCTTACGATACTCTAGTTGGTGAATTTAGAGTGCATTACGCAGGCTTCTTTGACCCTGGTTTTGGATACATTGGGAACAAGCGGATAGGTGCTAAGATAGTGCTCGAAGTCCGCAGCCATGAGGTGCCATTTATGGTTGATGACGGTCAGGTCGCTGGTTTTGTAGCAATTGAGCGCCTTACTAGCGCTACGGATCTCCTCTATGGCCAAGACGCTGGCTCCAATTACCAAAGTCAGGGCCTGAAGTTGTCAAAACAGTTCCGTCAGTAATTGCTAACCCGCCTTCTGCATTTCCCTAACACGTGCGAAAGCTGGGCGCTCCAAGCAAGCCGTAAGCCAACGTGCAATACTAGGGAACGCAGATAGATCTAACCTTGCAGTCTTTGCCCATGAGAGAACGCTGGCCACGTTTAGGTCAACCATTGAGAAGCGGTCTCCCACGAGCCAATTCTTTCTGTCTAACTCTTGATTCAATACCTTAAATGGGCGCTCCAGTATTGAAACCGCTTCCGCAACCTTATCAGGGTCTTTCTCTCGACCCATAATACCGAGAGTGTGGAACATAGCATCGAGCAGAGCCTTTTCGGCCTCAGTCATCACCCAAAGTGACCACTGCATTAATGCTGCGCTTTCTGCTAAATCCTTAGGCGCCAAATCTCCTCCAGCCTTACTGGCAATATAAGAATTTATCGCCAAAGACTCGAAAACTGTGACCTCACCATCAACGAGGGCTGGTATACGACCATTAGGATTGACCTTCAGAAACTCTGGTGTACCAGTGTCCTTACGCATCACTGTTTTGACGTGTTGGTAAGGCAAACCAGTTTCTTCTAGGGCCCAAAGGCAGCGCGACGCGCGACTAGCAGCTATGCCGTAAAGAGTTATCGACATGGGAAGGGCTCCTCTCAAAGAAAATGGATATGGCGCGAAACTCTAACCGTTAGACAATCCACAATCCATCCCATAGACGATCAGAATCATAACTATAAATTGAACTTATGACGCTGCATCTCCGCAAACTCTCTGTAGGTATCGATAGTATCGATAATCTTGCTGCCATCCAGGCAATGCGGCGTTCCCAGCGTAAGGAACGCGGTGAGCCAGCTATCAGCCGTCATGTTACACGCATGTGGCCAAAACGAGCTGATGAGCTGCTTGCCAATAGTGGAAGCATGTTCTGGATCATCAAGGGCGTTATGCAGGCCCGCCAGGTTATCTTGGACTTTGAAGAAGTTTATAGTGAAGACGGAATACGACGCTGTGGCATTTTACTGGCGCCAGAATTGATCCCAGTTGTTCCCCGTGCCACTCGGCCATTTCAAGGCTGGCGATACCTTGATGCCAAAGATGCCCCAGAAGATCTGCACGAACTCTCAGGTGAAATCGACCCAGCGATGCCAGCCTCGATGCTAGCTGAATTGAAAGAGTTAGGGCTAGTATGAGAGGGGCTTGCGCTGGGTCACCATGACTTCGATTATGGCGAAAGATTTTTGTTTGGTTTCGCTATGTCTCACCCCAGTTTCTTAAAGCTTTTTAGGCTTACCAGTTCTAATGACTGATGCAGGCCAAAAACGGTTGTTAGGAGTATGGCTGCTCGGCCTAGGCGAGACAGTTATCTGGGCCTACATATTCTACATCTTTGCCGGCCTTCTACTGACCTGGGAGGAAACGCTTGGTTGGCAAAAGGCAGATTTAACACTAGGGCTAACCGTAGCAATTTTGACCGCTGCTGCAGTCTCGCCCTGGGCTGGTCGTCGGATTGATGAAGGGCTAGGTCGCTGGGTCCTGGGAGGCGGAGCTTTTCTTGGCTGCCTGGCCTTAGGTGGGCTTTCTTTCGTAAATGACCCTTGGACATTCCTTGCCGTTTGGGCCGTAATCGGGGCTGCACAAGGTTGCTGCCTCTATGAGCCATGTTTCTCTGTAGTCACTAGGGCGTTTGGTGAAAAAGCCAGGCCAGCAATTACCAAAATTACCTTGATCGCCGGCTTAGCGTCCACATTATGCTTCTTAACTACGGCCTGGATGCTCAAGCAAACTGACTGGCGGACTGGCTTGTTAGTCTTTGCCGTCATTGCCACAGTTGTTGCTGTACCATCCCTTTTTTATGGCACAGTCTTGGTGGAAAAGGATAAGCCAAGAAACAGACCCAGTAACGAAGTCAAGGCTTTGAATACGGCTGCTGTCAAAATGGCAATCCGCCGGCCACAGTTCTGGATGTTGGCGATTGCATTTCCTTTTATGGCGTTGAACCACGGCATCCTACTCAACCACATCATGCCCATTCTAACAGAACGTCAAATAACAAGAGAAACAGCAATTCTTGTCGCCTCGACTATTGGACCGATGCAAGTTTTTGGTCGGGTTATGTTGATGTTGTTCGAGAAGCGTGTGCAATCACTAACCATGTCAGGCTCAGCATTTTTAATCGTCATGATAGCCTCTGTGGTGCTGTTAACAGCTGGCGGAGAGCCTGAGTTAGCCTTCCTATTCGCAGTATTGCAGGGTGGCGCATACGGTCTAACCAGCATATTAAAACCGGCGCTGACAGCTGAATTCCTTGGGCGTGATAATTTTGGATCAATAGCCGGTTGGCTAGCATTGCCATATTTGGCTGCCTTTGCATTTGCACCCCACCTGGGCGCTCTGATTTGGGAGTTAGGTGGTTACGGGGTAGTCATTTCAGCAACGGCGGCACTGGCAGCACTGGGAGTTATATCTATCTGCGCGCTCGCCATGGTAGGACGTGCCCAGCGCAGAAAATCTGTATGATTAAAGATATTCGTATTGCCATCATTGGAGCAGGAATGGGGGGGCTCGCTCTAGCGAGTGCACTTTCACGCCTTGGGATACAAGCAAAGGTCTTCGAGCAAACAAAAAACTTCACCCGCCTAGGTGCAGGGATTCAGATGAGTCCTAATGCAGTCAAAGCACTGCGCGGTATGGGCCTAGAAGCCAACGTGCGCCGTCGAGGTTTCCAGCCGGAAAACTGGGCAAACCGAGAGGCTAATTCGGGTGACATGATGTTTGAATTGCGTCTTGGTAAAGAAGCTGAAGCACTCTATGGCGCTCCTTACCTTCAGATGCATAGAGCCGACTTACATTCAGCTCTGCTTGAAGCAACACCCCCTGATTGGCTACATCTTGGACACAAACTGTTGGCGGTAGATACTACGCCTTCTGGGCTTAGCCTACACTTTGAAAATGCTAAATCGATTGAGGCTGATCTTGTAATTGGGGCGGACGGGCTACACTCCATTATTCGCGAAATTTTATTGGGCCCATCTCCACTCAACGCAACAGGGCGCGTTGCCTATCGTGCAGTCTTTCCGGCCAGCCTAATGAAAGCCCCTATTGGTCCTTGCACAAAATGGTGGGGCGAGGATCGGCACATAGTGCTTTACTATGTTTCGTCAAAAAGTGACGAGGTCTACTTTGTTACGAGTCTGCCAGATGACGACTGGAAAGACGAAAGTTGGTCTGCACAAGGCGATATGACTGTCGTGCGAGAGGCTTTTGAGCACTTCCATGAAGAAGTGCGTCAAGCCCTATCCGCATGCCCTCATGTTCATCGCTGGGCCATTATGGATCGGCCGTCTCTCAAACAATGGCATGGCAATGGCATGGTACTCCTTGGTGATGCCGCGCATCCCATGACCCCATACATGGCTCAGGGTGCGGCAATGGCACTGGAAGACGCAGTTGTCCTGGCCCGCGCCCTTGCAAAGTCAACTAATCTTGGTTCAGCCCTGGGTATTTTTCAGCAAAAAAGATCTGCAAGAACCGCTAAAGCACAAGCCGTCTCTCAGGCTAACACCTGGATGAGGGCCGAAACCGATCCAGGATGGTGCTATGGCTATGACCCTTGGACCGAGGAGCTATAGTGCTGTTACGATCTCTTCCCATTCATCACTCAAAGAGCTCGACCGTTCCACCTTTCCAGCACGACGATACCAATAGCTAGCGTTAGCAAGGTCGCCCTCAATACGATGCAAGTGGGCGTGGACCCAGGCGGCGTCCTTGCCGTCTTCTGCTTGAACAAGCTCATGTGCCACATCCCATTGGCTCTTAGCAGCGAACCAAAGAGCACAAAGCAGCGGTGAAAGATTTGCTGGTGGCGAATCTTCTTCCACAGAGAGGCGAAGAGTTTCTGGCGTCATTGGCCAAGAAAATCCGAACTCCACCGGTCATAATCAGACGATCGCGTAGCAACTTTTACAGTTTCGGCCGATGGCAAACCAGTTAAGTCTTTTGGCGCGGTTCCTTCGCGGAGAGCCTTCATGGTCGCTCGTACAGCCTCTATACCCGCCATTATGGGCTGATGACCTTGAAGAGCGATGCGTACCCTTCGGCTGGCAAGGTATTCTTTGTCTGAAAGCTCAGGCGTAGCTCCACCGAGCATTATTGGCAGTGTTGTTGCCGCCGATAGCGCATCTAGTTCGGCTCGAGTCTTCACGCCAACAAAGAAGAGAATGTCAACCTGACAAGCTTCATAGGCTTTTGCGCGCTTCACGCATTCTTCCAACCCAGCAATCTGGATTGCACTGGTGCGGCCAGCAATGACCAACTTTGGGTCCTGCTTAGCAGCCATCGCAGCCTTCATCTTGCCCACTCCCTCATCTAGAGAAAGGAGTCGCTGGTTTTTTTCGCCATAGGGTTGGGGTAATTCGGTATCTTCAATCGACATGCCCGAAATGCCCGCAGTCTCAAGTTCTTGCACTGTTCGCATAACACTTAGTGCATTGCCGTAGCCATGATCAGCATCGACCATCAAAGGAATTTCCGCGGCACGGTTTATACGCAGCGCCTGATCGGCAAACTCCGTTAACGTTAGGACAATTAAATCTGGTGCACCGAGAACCGTTAACGAGCCCGTCGAGCCTGCGAGCATTCCCACTTCAAATCCAATGGACTGAGCTATCCTGGCGGACATTGGATCATAAACCGATGCGGGGTGAACACACACATTGCCTTCGATTACCTGCCGGAACGCTGTCCGGCGATCTGTCCACACAGTCATGCGATAGAAACCTTCGGGGCTAAGTCCAGCCGAGCGACAATCCCCTCAAGCTTTGGGTCAGCTGCTGGATAATACTCGAGAACCTTAGGATCATGGCCTGGCACAACATGATCGATGCTATCGCCAAGACGAATTAACTTCCTCCAACTCTCCATCATCTCTGCCATATTAACCATGATGGGGAATGGCTTTTTGTCCTTAAAATTCATGTACAAATGTGTGGCATCCGAAGCAACCATAACCCAGCCACGCCGGGTCTTAACCCTGACCGACTGAAGGCCAGCCGCATGACCAGCACAGAGATGCAGGCTTATGCCAGGGGCAATTTCCTGATCTCCATTATGGAAGTCTACCTGCTCTGCATAAACCTTTCGCACCATCTCACAAACGTCGTCAACGTGGTATGGCAACCTGAGTGGGGCGTGACACATACAACGCCCTGTGGCCATAGCCATTTCACTATCTTGCAAATGC
This sequence comes from Alphaproteobacteria bacterium, assembly GCA_030833925.1. Lineage (GTDB taxonomy): Bacteria > Pseudomonadota > Alphaproteobacteria > Bin95 > Bin95 > VMCJ01. Next base: position 8,089 of record JAURGE010000023.1, on the reverse strand, counting down.
AAACGCGCGTTGCCGAAGTCAGTGAATGTGCCGGCGTGATCATAGTGAAGGTGGGTAATTATTACCTGTTCCACTTTACCGGCATCTATTCCGATTAAGTCCAAACCTTCTCTGGGCAATCGATCCAGTTTTCGTCCCCTTGCCGCAGCAACTTCATAATTAAAACCCGTATCAATAACGAACGTCCGTTCGTTGTTGGTAGCAACCCATATGAAATATGCCAAATTTTGGCTGGTATCGTGAGGATCTCCACCGATGTAATTCTCACTCATCGGCCGATTCTCAGTTTCGCCATATTTGATGGCATACAGTTCGTAGACGTCGTTCATTTCAAAACCCTTTCAAAGGAAAACTTTTAGGCGTCGAGAAACGCGGGGATGCGAGCAGCACAGAGTGCTGGAGTTTGCACATGCATGAAGTGTCCTGTGTCTAACTCTTCATAGTGAGCACCAGGAATAGCATCGGCAATTTCTTTAACAGCTTGAGGCGTCCGCAAAGGATCATGTGTGCCGGATAGGATCAACGTTTCAGCTTTAATTTTAGGCAGGTTTGGGGTTTCATCCATGTTCGCCAGCATTCGGTTATGAGCTGCGAAGCTGGTCGGATCCTGAGCAATCCACTTTTTGCGATACCAGGCGTACAGCTCAGGATCTCGGCGCAGTGGTTCAGCAAAAGAGACAGCATGGCTTGATTCACAAAAGGGCCGCATCCCATCTTTTTCGACTCCAGCGGCACGTTGCAGCATTCTTTCTCGCGCTCCCGCACCACCGATCGCTGAACTGGTGGAAATCATGCGGCGCACGAGCTCCGGGTATCTGATCGCGAGTGCAATGGCGACACCTCCTCCAAGGGCGATACCCAACAAATCTATCGGCTCACCATTACCAAAACCGGTTTCTCTTATAACGTTCGCAATATCTGCACACATAACGTCAATGTCGAACGGCCCGCGAATCTTTTCCGACATACCAGCTCCACGCCAATCCATGCGAAGCGCAGGCCTACCATTAACTAACCCAGCAGCAATTGCAGGGTCCCAACTCATCATATCACCGCCAAGCTCATGAATCAGAAGCAACGGATGACCTGAACCACCTCCAACTCGTTCGGTTCGAAAGATTGCTCCATTAGCCTCGACATAATGAATCACGCTGCGTTCCCCCTTGGGTTCAATTTAGGATAAGTATATGCCTATAAAAATTTTTGCGCGAAGGGGTATTGGCATGGAAGAGCGCCAAAGCCACGGCACATTTGACTACGTGGTCATAGGTGCGGGAACTGCGGGATGTTTGCTTGCTAATCGCCTATCAGCAAATCCCGGAAATCGGGTGCTGCTTTTAGAAGCTGGCGGCAAAGACAACTGGCATTGGATCCACATCCCCGTTGGCTATCTGTACACCATGATGAACCCTCGCACGGATTGGTGCTTTAAAACAGTTGCAGAGAAAGGCCTAAATGGGCGTGTGCTAGACTATCCGCGCGGGAAGGTGCTTGGCGGGTGCTCATCCATAAACGGAATGATTTATATGCGTGGTCAGGCTCGCGACTATGATGGATGGCGGCAGCTTGGCGCGGTAGGCTGGGCTTGGGATGATGTCCTTCCCTATTTCCGGCGAACAGAGGATTTTCAAAGCGGCGCTGATGACCTGCATGGCGCAGGAGGCGAATGGAGAGTTGAGGAACCTCGGCTTTCTTGGGAGATCCTTGATGCTTTTCGGGAGGCTGCTGTTCAAGCTGGAATACCGGCTGTAGATGATTTCAACCGCGGAAATAACGAGGGCGTTGGATATTTTCACGTCAACCAGAGACGGGGAATTAGATGGAACGCATCAAAAGCTTTCCTTAGGCCAATCGCTTCTCGACAGAATCTTACCGTTGCCACTAACGCTCAAGTTGAGAGGCTGGAAATTGCAGAAGGTCGAGCAACCGCAGTGTCTTATGACCAAGGCGGACATTCGATGCGTGCAGAGGTTTCTGGAGAAGTTGTTTTAGCTGCTGGCTCGATTGGCACCCCACATATCCTTCATCTTTCAGGTATTGGGCCTGGTGAGTGGCTGCAAAAAATTGGCGTGGGCGTAGTTGCGAATGTCGATGGCGTAGGGCGCAATCTGCAGGACCATTTGCAAGTCCGTCTTGCCTACAAGGTTCACGGTGTGAAGACGCTCAATGAACAGGCAAACTCGTTGATGGGAAAGGTTGGGATGGGGCTGAATTATGCTCTTTTCCGGCGCGGGCCACTCACAATGGCGCCAAGTCAACTTGGATGCTTTGCAAAGTCTGACCCGTCTAGAGAAACGCCAAATTTACAGTACCACGTCCAGCCTCTAAGCCTGGAGAAATTCGGAGAACCCCTGCACCCATTCCCGGCTTTTACAGCATCTGTTTGCAATCTTCGCCCTGAGAGCCGCGGTGAAGTTAAAGCAGCCTCTCCAGATTTCAGGGCCGCTCCTGAAATTCACCCTAATTATCTTTCTGACCCAGCTGACCGGATCGTGGCGGCTCAAGCAGTGCGTTTAACACGTCATATAGCAAGCCAACCCGCGATGCAGCGCTACCGACCTGAGGAGTTTAAGCCGGGACCGCAGATCGATGGCGACGAGGAGTTAGCGCGCGCAGCGGGCGATATAGCAACTACCATATTCCACCCCGTTGGGACTGCTCGCATGGGGGAAGATGCAGGCGCTCCCGTCGATTCACGCTTACGGCTTAAAGCCGTTGCGAATGTTCGTATTGCAGACGCGTCGGTCATGCCAACAATCACATCCGGCAACACCAATTCCCCCACACTCATGATAGCGGAAAAGGGTGCTGAAATGATTCTTGCTGATGCTAAGTAGGAAGTTAGACAAAGATAAATTCGTGGAAATTGAAAACAGTTTTTGAGGGCTATTAGGCCAACATGACAAGGTACAATTGAGGCGATATCAATGTGAAGTGAAGATTACGGTGAGGGCATCTGATCCATTGATGGTAAATTCGATTTGTTAAACTGAGAGATTAATGATGTTTTCGAAAATCCTCATCGCGAACCGCGGTGAAATTGCTTGTCGGGTGATTAAAACAGCGAAGCGTATGGGCGTGAAGACAGTCGCTGTTTATTCTGATGCTGACGCCGACAGCCCTCATGTTTTTGAGGCTGATGAAGCAATCCATATTGGGCCACCCGCAGCAGCGGAGAGCTATCTGGTTGCTGAAAAAATCATTCAAGCTGCGAAGGATACTGGATCGGAAGCGATCCACCCTGGCTTCGGATTTCTCTCCGAAAACGCAAACTTTGCCCGAGCAGTTGCGAATGCGGGGTTGGTCTTCATTGGCCCACCGCCTGAAGCCATAGATGCTATGGGCGACAAAATTGAGTCAAAACGGCTGGCGAAGGAAGCTGGTGTATCTACCGTTCCTGGATCTGCAGACGCAATCTCGGATCCCGAAGAAGCTGTCAAAATAGCTAATGAAATTGGCTATCCGGTTATGCTGAAAGCATCAGCCGGTGGTGGCGGTAAGGGTATGCGAATTGCCTTCAATGATGAAGAAACCCGAGAAGGACTTGTGCGTGCGGCCTCCGAAGCAAAATCAAGTTTTGGTGATGACCGCGTTTTCGTCGAGAAGTTTGTTGTTGAACCACGACATATAGAAATTCAGGTGTTGGCTGACGGCCACGGAAATGTTGTCCACTTATTCGAGCGCGAATGTTCTATTCAGCGACGCCATCAGAAAGTTGTTGAAGAGGCCCCAAGCCCATTTTTGGATGAAGCAACCCGCACTAAAATGGGTGCACAGGCTGTTTCACTAGCCAAGGCTGTTGGATATCAGTCAGCGGGGACTGTCGAGTTCATTGTTGGCCCCAACCGAGACTTCTATTTTCTTGAAATGAATACCCGGCTTCAGGTTGAGCACCCGGTAACGGAAATGATTACGGGGCTAGATCTTGTAGAACAGATGCTGCGTGTGGCTTATGGCGAAAAATTAGCATTTGGCCAAGAAGATCTAAAAATCAACGGCTGGGCTCTAGAATGTCGCCTTTACGCTGAAGATCCATCTCGAAATTTTGCACCGTCGATTGGCCGCCTAACTCGCTATCGACCACCAGAAGAAATAGCGGGTGTACGAGTCGATACGGGTGTCGCGGAAGGTGGCGAAGTATCAATGTTTTACGACCCAATGCTCGCCAAGCTAGTCACACATGGAGCCACACGACTAGAGGCCATCGACCGCATGGGCCTTGCTCTAGATAGATTCGAGGTCAGAGGTATCCGGCACAATCTTACCTTCTTAGCCGCAGTGGTGGATCATGAGCGGTTTCGAAAGGGACAAATTTCAACAGCATTTATCGAAGAAGAATTCAGTGAAGGCTTCGTAGAGACTGACCTGATACCTGAGCGAATGAATATCCTTTCTGCGGTTGCTGCTTCACGCCACGCTGTCGAAAGCCTTCGTCAAGGGCGAAAAGCTTCCGAAAATTCGTTCGTTGTCTGCATCGGCAATGAGCGACAAGAGGTGACCGTCAGTCTTCAAGCTGATGGTGCAACCTTGGATATGGGAGGGCGCTCTATTCTACTACAAGGCAGTCTCGATCCAGCTGCTGCAATCTTTGATGGTAAGTTTGACGATAAGCGAGTTGCCGTTCAAATAACCCGCAGCAATCCAGGGTACCGTCTGATCCATGGTGGCTCAGAGGCGCGAGCGCTAGTCCTAACGCGGCAGACCGCTGAGCTTTACACTTTAATGCCAGAGAAAAAGGCACCTGACACTTCAAATTTGTTGCTTTCGCCCATGCCAGGCCTCCTGAAGACAATACTCGTATCAGAAGGAGATAAAGTCGAGCCAGGCCAAGCATTGGCAATTGTTGAGGCGATGAAAATGGAAAACGTGCTCCGCGCTGAGAAGTCCGCTACCATCTCACGCGTAATGACAGAAGCTGGTTCTAGCCTGGCTGCAGACGAAACAATTATGACCTTCGAATAACGCCTAGGAGGTCCAATTCTCATCAGATCAGGGACTAAGAAATGGCCGACATTATAGAAAACGTTACCCTAGATCTATTTGACTGGGACGATATCCCACCAACCCAGTATGGCATCCACACCGGTACTTTCGGCGGTAAAAGCCAGCTTGGGCTGCTAACGGTAAAGACACGTGACGGGGTCGAGGGGCATGCTTTCCTAGGGTCTGCAAACCGCGGTGCGCAAATGGATGGCGAGAGCCTTATCCACTACCTGAAGCCCATCCTAATGGGGCAGAACCCACTGGACCGGGAGCTGATTTACAAAAAGCTATATCGCAAAAACAGAACCACAACCCTACGCGCTATCGGCGCTTGTGATATCGCTCTTTGGGATATTGCTGGCAAAATCGCTGGTTTGCCTATCGCAAGACTTATTGGTCAGTTCAGAGAAAAAATCCCAGCTTATGCCTCCTCTCCGGTACTGCAATCACCGGAGGCATATGCCGAGCAAGCGATGGAATACCGCGAAAATGGATGGGCGGCTTATAAAATCCACCCTCCAACAGACCCTGACCGAGACATAAAGGTGTGCGAAGCGGTGAGACGTGCTGTCGGAGATGATTATCGCCTCATGCTAGACAGCACTTGGGCCTATGATTACCCGGCCGCTCTCAAAGTTGGTCAGGTGATCGAGGACCTCAAATTTCATTGGTACGAGGATCCACTCGACGAAGAAGACATAATGAACTACCCGAAACTTCGTCAAAAACTGTCAATTCCTGTAATGGCAACGGAATACTCTCCCGGTGGCCTCTACTCATATGCACCTTGGCTGGTCATGCAGGCCACCGACTATCTGCGGGGCGACGTTGCCGTGAAGGGCGGCCTTACAGGCTGCCTCAAAGCCGCCCACCTCGCCGAAGCCTTTAAGATGAACTACGAAATCCACCATGGAGGCAATTCTCTAAACAACATCGCCAACCTTCATCTTGCCATGGCAATTCCAAACACCTCATTTTTTGAGGTTCTTTTGCCGTCGGGCGCTCAAAAATACGGTCTAAATCCAGACATAGAAATCGTAGATGGGCATGTCCATGCCATCGAACGTCCGGGACTCGGTGCCGACATCGACTTTGAACTAATCAGATCAAAAACGAAGGCTTCGCTCGCCTGAATTAGAACCTTAGAGAACTGAGGTAGTCCATTCAGCGATTTCCTCTGACGTGGCTCGCCAAACACCAGGCAAATCTCCAATCGAAGAGACTGCCTCCTCTAAATAGCGAATGCGGAATGCCTGACCAAAGATCCAGGGGTGAATGCCAAACCCGAACATTTGTCCCCCTTCATTGTAGAGATGATTAAAAGCACTCCGAAAAATTTCGGGATATCTCCAAGGATCAACATGCCGAACAGCAAACAACTCGGCATCGTCCCATTCTGTCTGATTAGGAATAGAAATTAGAGGTTGGCCACCTGTTTTTGAAAACGCCATTGCGTATGGAGTATCATCGTTTGGCCAATCAATAACATGGGTTAATCCGAGCTCTGCCAACAATCGCGGAGTCCTCGCACTTTCTCCCATGTCTTGGCCAGCCCAACCTGTGATTCGGCGACCAGAAGCCTTCTCTAAAGCCGCCACACTATGTTGGATGTGTTTTTTCTCCTCCGCCTCGCTCATTTTTGCAGAAATCAGTTGTCGAGCGGAAATTCCCCTCGCCACCAACCCATGGCCTCCCTTTAATGCTCTTTCAACCAAGTAGGGATAATCCTCAGCCACTTTAGAGTTGACTGTAATAGTAGCCCGAATGTCATGTCTTTCGAGAATTTCAAGGACGCGAAAATATCCTATGCGCAGACCGTGCAAACGACGTGTGTGGTTTTGATAATCTGGATCATAAGACCCAAGAGCACCGCCGAAACGTGGATCAGCAATTACGCCCCCTGGCGGGTCGACTTCGAATTCCTCCAGGTGCACAAAGCAAGCAAGCGCAATTCTTGCGCCGTTCGGCCATGGAAATACCTTACGGCCATTTAATGTTCGCCAGGCATACAATTCATGATCGTAGCCAGCGCCATCTCGGTAACGCTTTGTTTGATCAGTCATGACATTCTCTCCGACCAACCTTTATGTTGCGCCCCTTACGAAGATTTTGCGAGGTATTTTTGCTGGCTGTTGATAATCCATTGCATTGGCGCGTTGACGGCAGGCCGATCGCATGTATTGTGCGAATTATTAGAAACTCCGTATTTCGCTCTGCTAACCTATGCGAGCGTGTTTAGAAAAGGGGAGCAGCAAATGAACAAAAATGAACTCGTCGCCGCCGTAGCTGATCAAGCTGGTATCACCAAAGCAGATGCTGGCAATGCAATTGATGCTGTGTTCAACGCTATCGAAGGCGCCTTAAAAAAGGGTGACGAAGTGCGCGTTGTAGGCTTCGGTACATTCTCCGTTGCAAGCCGCGCTGCAACAACCGGTCGGAACCCACGCACTGGCGAGACCATCAAAATTAAGGCGTCTAAGCAGCCAAAGTTCAAGGCAGGTAAAGGCCTTAAGGACGCCTTAAACTAACGTTTTTTAGGGTTTAGGCGACGTTCCTTCGGAAAGTCGCCTAAATGCTACAGACGTTAGCGCGCTCCGGGCGATTAGCTCAGTTGGTAGAGCGCCTCGTTTACACCGAGGATGTCGGCAGTTCGAGTCTGTCATCGCCCACCAGCGCCGCTTTTTAGCGGCGTTTTTTATTTAAATTCAATAAATTAGAGATAGTCTATGATCGACCCAGGCGCAAAAGTTCTGGCGGGTAAAACTGCTTTAGTTACAGGAGCCGGAAAGAATATAGGGCAGCGTATTGCCGAGCATCTGGCTGCCGCTGGCGCCAATATCGTTGTAAATGGTCGTTTTGATAAGGCTGCAGTAGATGAGACGGCCGCAATGCTTCAGGACAATTATGGGATTAAGGCGCTGCCGTTCCTTGCCGACGTCACAGACAGACCTGCTGTCGATGCCATGATTGATGCAGCGATGGAGAAATTCGGGCGAATTGATATAGCAGTATCCAACGCAGCGCACCGCAAACAGACACCTTTTTTAGAAATGTCCTATGACGAATGGAAAGGCGTTCTCGGAGTTGCGTTAGATGGCGCCTTTAA